>JBDRKD010000103.1:0-38499 GCA_043814255.1 Microcaldota archaeon | reverse complement strand
GGAATTGAAAAACAGTGGGGATTACATGAAAGCGCTTGAGAACTTTCCAAAGTACCTCACATATGAAAGACTGTTGCTTCTGCATCTCTCAAAGAACCCAAACGATTATGTAAACGCTATGAGAAAACTGCCCCGTGGTCTGACACTGATGTTTGTACATGCATATCAAGCATATCTGTTCAATAGGATACTCTCATCAAAAACTGAGATGGGTGGGGGAGCGGATGTCGGAGAGTATTATTGCGGAGAGAACGAATTTGGTTACCCAGACCTAAGCCAAAGAACCACCATGGGCTTCCTTGTTGGAAAAATCATTGGGTATGAGAGTGAACTCGGGGAATCCGAAAACAGGGTGCTTGAAGAAGAGGCAATACGCACCATTGATTTCAAGCTTAAGTCTTTCCCAGAGCTCGGTTCAAGGGGTGGCCATAGGGTCATGTACTGCCCACTTAAGGATTTCGAATTCTCTGAGGGGCAGTGCACGTTCGAGTTCTCGCTTCCGTCTGGATCGTATGCAACGATGGCAATAAGGGAGTTCATCGATGAGAAGATTTAGTCCTCTTAAGAAGCTCATTAGCCATTGGAAAATAGTTCATCTTGTGCTCTTGGTATACGTGTAGTATCTCATAATCGCGAATGTACTCTCCAAACTGACTGCGAAAGTCGATCATTATGTCCCTAAACTCCTCCTCGTTTTGGACCTCGGCCTCTACCTCAATGTCCCATTCGCCCATGAGTTCAACAAGATAGGTGACCTTTGGGTTCCTGACGCAGAATTCGAATATTCGTTTCCCTATTTTCTTGTCCATGTTACGCAGTGTTATCATGGACTTGTAGTAGTGCCTACTTATCTTTTTCAAGTCGATAAATATGCGATAGCCCTGTATAACGCCCCTGCTCTGAAGGCGCTCAATCCTGTTTTTCACGCCGTTGTAGGTCAGCCCGACCTTTTTCCCTATGTCAACATTGCTCCTTCTGGCGTCTTTTGAAAGTATTTCGAGAATCTTTATATCGGTCTCATCCAGAATCTCGACTTCTGGCTCGAACCCGTAAAAAGGATATTTTGAAGATGTTCGTTCGGCTTCCATGAGATAGCTTCTTTTGAAGTGGTAGTTCACTGTTGAGACAGACAGGTTGTAGTCAAGAATGTATTTTCCGATGTCTGCCTTCATTTCCTTTATGATGTTGCTGAAGTGGACTGGGTTTCTGCACGTGAACAGTACCTCTATGTCCCACCTGCCAGAAGTGCTTACTAGCCAGAGAGAAAGAGGGTGGTTCTTCAGGTAGTTGACTATATGGGCCTCTTTTTTCGGAGTTATGTTCTGCAACCGCATGTAAACTCTAAAGCTGAAGTAACCGATGCGGTGGATGTCGAGAAGCGCCATCGAGCCAATTATGACCCCATGTCTCATCAACGAATGGATTCTGTAATCAGTGACCTGTGGGGAGAGGCCAATCTTCCTTGCCAGCTGAGAGGTGAATATGCGGGCATTCAGGTCCAGCTCATATAGTATTCTGAGGTCCTTTTTATCTAGAACTCTGGGGGTGCTCCTGGCCATATTTTTATTATGGAAATATAATATATAAATATTTCTATTTCACAAAAAAATCAATCTATTGGTTTTAAATATATAGAAACGCATAACTGAAACATGGTGGTGTATATGCTACGCAGATATTAGCGTTAGCCATACCAGCCTGTTGATTGATATGGATGTAGACTCAGCGTTTCAACGCACCTTCAAAATGCTGCTGGGGAAGGGTGATGGGGAAGTGCGACTTGAGAACTTCAGGGAGTACCTGACAGAGTACTTCCGCCCTGTATCGAAAAAGAAATCTTGGATCTCGGGAAAGGACATAACCCTGCTGACAGACGAGCACTGCGGGGAGGCGAAGTTCATCTCCCAGGATGAGATAATTGAGGGGGAATTTAAGCCGCTGAACATAAACGAGATAAAGGATATCGACAGCCTTCTCAACGCGATTGACGACAGAGTATTGTACACTGGGAACAGGGTGCTCGGCGAGTCGGGGTTCGTAAATGATGTTGATGTGTGCATGGACAGCTTCTATGTGGTGGGAAGCACTAACATCAAGCAGTCGAAGTACATCGCTTACTCCTGGATGGTGAGGGACAGCGAGTATGTTTTCGGATCGAGCACAAGTGGAAAGGCGAGGCACATGATAAAGACTGTCTCGTATAATTCGACCAGGTGCTTCGAGGCTTATTACGTCGCTGACACAAGCGATACTTACTTCTCCTACAATTGCCTCGGTTGCACACACAACATGTTCTCGCTAAACCAGAGGGGGGCAAGGTATGTTATAGGAAACTTGCCGCTCGAAAAGGACAGGTATTTCAGGATAAGGAACAAACTTCTCGAAGAGATTAGGGAAAAACTTGTTAAGGACAAAAAACTGCCGAATATATTCAATCTACCTGGAAGGACAGAAGCACCTCCGGAGATAAATGTTAAAGAAAGAACTGATGAACAGAGGATGGACAGGATAGACAAGGCATTCAACACAGCGGGCAGGATAACATTGGGGGCGAATCTTGGTCCAATAACAAGGTTTGAGAAATGGCTTAGCAAACATACTGCCACGGTGGGAAGGAGAAAAACTCCGTTCGGAAGAGAGACCTATCCGCCGTTCTCATCTTTTCCATTTATGCGGGGCATCCATGAGAGCCGTTTTGTAACCAACGAGGAGGCGCTCGAGCTCGGGAAGCTAAGGATTGACTTGTCTGAGACTGAGGAGTTGAACTTAAGCGTGATACTCAAGAAAATAGAGAAGATCGCATATTATTCGCCTGAGATAATTGCGGGTGGTTGTCAAAACGTAATCGGAAGTCCGCTCTCTGAGAATTCGGTTAACATCTACAAGGTTGTAGACTCAAACTTTGGGAAAAACTCTGGAATCTCCGGCCAGGTCTTCAACTCAGAATACGTGTTCGGCTCTTTCTGGATTATCGATTGTGGATTCTGTCTCAACTGCTATCACTCAGCAAACCTGGTAAAATGTTTCGAGATGGATGGCTGCTCGAATTGCAGGGATTCCATGTTCTGCCATAACTGCGAGAATCTTAGCAATTGTATGTTCTGCTTCAACGCAAAGAACAAGAGGTATGCCATAGGGAACGTAGAATTTGGGAGGGAGAAATATATGCAGTTGAGGAACAGAGTCCTAGGTTGGATGGTTTCGCAACTAGAGAAAGAAGGTTGTTTGGGGCCAGACATATACTGTATGGGGCGTGTAAAATGAGAAAGGGGAACTATAGATTATTGAAACGCTCCACTACCTCCCCCATTCTCCCACATGTGAGCTTTCCCTCCGTGCAACGCCCTTTCTGGGAACATGATGGGCCAGCATCAGCGAACATTACTGGCGCAAGTCTTTTTACTTGCCTGCACATTTCGGTGGCCAGTTCCCTGATTTCCCATTGCGCTCTTTCGCAGCACCTGAGTGAAAAGAAGTTCAGCAGCGCCCTGGCATTCATCGTAATGATGATATTTGTCGGGGAAGCATTGGGAAGAACGTATCTCGCGTCCTCAAAAGGAATTCCCTCCCCAACAAGTTCGTCGTATGCCTTAATGGACTCTGACAAGAGCCTTTCATAAATCCCTTTTGTTTTTTTGTTTTTTTCAATTGTGTGAGGGTGAATAAAATCTTTCTCGTTTTCGAATTTAACGTATCGCTGGCTTTGTTGTGTGTACGATGCTATCCTGTGGCGCACAAGCTCATGCGTTAATGCGCGAGAAACTCCGGAAACAGAGAACGTGAATGTTGTGTGTTCTAGGACGGACAGGTGTCCTGATGCCATGACTCGCTTCAGCACCTTGAGGGCCTTCTTTCGCATCTCTGGTTCTTTTGAATCCCTGATTATCTGGATTGTGCTCCTTTTCGAAGTCGACGTCATCGCAGCTGCAGCTGCTGTGATGTCTGGGTCCGGGGTGTGTGCAATCAATTCAACATCCATATAATCACATAAATTTCTGCCCGCATGCAGGACATCTTGTCAGGAACGTTTTTGATTTGTACCTGCAACGCGGACATAGGTATACGTTCTCTTGCTTGTAGAACGAATGCCCGCATTTGGGGCACGAGCGTGATTTCAGGGGCGCCTGCTCCTTGCAGTTTGAGCAGACGATTACAAACATGTCCTGTATCTTTGTCCCGCATTTTGGACATTCCTCTAATTCCATGGAGACTGGCTCTCCGCATTTGGGGCACTCCTGGTTCCTGTGGCGCCCAAGCAAGACGTCCAATAATCCCATAACTATCGCTTTGTATACGCGAACGCCGCGAGTATCAATGGCAGGAGAAACGCAGGGCATGGTTTGGCATCATCTTCCGAAGAAACGCCATCCCCCGATGTTACGTTCGAATCGGTGCCGTTGCTTGTGTCGATTTTCCCGTCAGGCGTGCATCCTGCCTCTTTGATTGATTCGGCAGCGTTTCTTGCTCCCTGGATCTCAAGGCTTGCCAACTCGTATTCATCTGAACCTATCTTCGATTTTGAATTCATTAGCTTTCCTCTTGCGTTGCTCAGTGCCTCTGTCAGTGTTTGATCGACGTCACAGTCGAGATTTGAGAGGTGCGCTTCCGCCTCGTCCACGGCAGTCTTTGCTTCCTTGTATTCAAGCAGTATGTCTGTGCATGGCAGTGTGTTTGATGATAGGTAAGAACCTGCATTCTGTGCCTTGGCAACTGCAGAGGAAGCTAGGGAATATGCACCTGTGATATTGCATAGTCTCAGTTGCTCTTTGGCCTTTGAAACGTCGAGCTTGGCTAGCTCGATGTTATCGTTTGCTCCACCCATTCCGCAGCAGACAGAACCAAAACAGGGTATCCCTGAATCTGTTTCTGAAATAAGCTCCTCGGCAGCAACTATCTTGTTCATTGCATTTATCTCTGGGAGCGA
Source organism: Microcaldota archaeon (assembly GCA_043814255.1). Lineage (GTDB taxonomy): Archaea > Micrarchaeota > Micrarchaeia > Burarchaeales > JAKAKT01 > CAZYPB01. The sequence continues at coordinate 33,575 of JBDRKD010000103.1, read as the reverse complement.
TTCCTCGTGTTCGATGTTAAACCAGAATGACTTGGTATAGGTCTCTGTTCTGGTTCCCTGTGGGTCAACCCCTTTGAGTCGCATGAGCTCCGCGTTTGAGATGGTTCCATTGGCCCTTCCACCGAGTCGTATGGGCATCTTGAATTTGCAGGGCAGTGAGAGGTGTGGGCCTATGTAGCAGTATTGGTTTATTGGCTGTTCTTCATAGAGGCCTGTTGCCATGTCCAGGTATGTAAAGCTCACTTTCATCTGCACTGGCAGGGGGTTATCCACGTTTATGGATATGTCCACCATTTCAGAACCGCCTGGCTGAGTAGTCTTACAGTTCATAACTACCAGTGTCTCTTGTGTAAAGTCGCTGAGTATTGCCGGCAATTCCCTTGCCTCTGAGAAACAGGGGGAGAACAACACCGCGATAACCAACATAATAGCAAATATCCTCACAATACCACCAACCCGTTATGGGTGGGTATTTTAATATTACTTACGCCATAGTGCCGGATATGCTGAAAGTGCTCTGCTTCGGAAATCCGCATTTCGAGATGGATAGCCTTGCCCTCAATGTTGGAGAGGCGTTGGGTGGAAAAGTCACAGGTGTTGAGTTTGTTGTTTGCGGGATGGATGACCGTCTTTTGGATGAAGCGGATGATATGACCATTGTTCTTGATGTTGTAAAAGGGATTGGTGAAGTCAGGTTTATTGGGATTGAGGAGTTGAAAAAGAGTAGGGGCATAACTGCCCATGATATTGACGTTGGGTTCTATCTGAGGTTGCTTGAGAAGGAGGGTAAGCGTGTGAAGGTGATTGGGATTCCTGAGGGGATGGATCAGAAGGACGCTATCCTGGAAGTTAGTGGTTTCATTGTTGATTATCTGCGGACATCCAGATAGTGGACCGAACATGAGCAGCATGGGTCGTAAGCGCGAACAAGTTTCTCGAGTTCGGCAACTACTGTTTTCTCATCACTGTCAAGTATCTTCGGGAGATAAGCGCGCACATCATCCTCCAAACAGTTTAGGTTCTGAACTGTCGGGGTGATTATATTGGCAGACTGGATGATTCCCTTTGATATGGTGTAATCATGATAGAGCGTTCCTCTCGGGGCCTCAACGGCCCCTACCCCTCTTCCGTTCTGGATCTTGAGCTTCCTTGGGTGGATCCATTGCTCACGTTTGAGACGGTGGTTTTCCAGTATGTCTATGGCGCGGTCAACGCAATGCACTATCTCAACCGCTTGAGCGAAATTGTTTGTGAATGGATTATTGTTTGGGAAGGTTATTTCTGAATGGGCAATCGCAACCTTTGCATTGTCCGAGAGGTTTGGCAGGTTGTTATTAATGCGAGCAAGTGACCCAACCATGAAACTCTTTCCTTTGAAAAGCGAGTATTTGCTCGGAGAATATGCTTTTGTGGATTCGGAGACATTATCAAGATATTCACTTGGGCTGAATCGCGTCTGCCCTATTGTTACGTCTCCGCTTATCAAGGGGTACTTATTTTCCTGGATGAGGGATGCGTAGTCCTTCTTTCTCTCAAAATCAGGATATTTCAACGAACCGAAAATCTCAGCTATCTTCATTGCTTCGGGCCGAAGCTCCTTGAGTGTGGAGATCATATCGCTGAGCTTGCCCTTGTCCGGGATGTGTGAGAACCCGCCGACCTGCGCGCACACCGGATGCATATCCCTGCCGCCCACCAATGTGCAGAATGAACTCGCCCAACGCTTGAATTTAAGTGCCCTTTTAACGACATCTTCGTGCTTATCCATCATCGCTATTGCGTCCCCATAGCCAAAGTAATCCGGGAGCACAAGGAAGTGGGTGTGTACATTGTGGCTCTGTACATACTGCCCTATGTTGAGCAACTCACGCATAAGAACTGTCTGGTGTGAAGGCTCTATCCCAGTGGCGCACTCTATTGCACTTATGGATGCGAGAACGTGGGCTTGGCTGCATATGCCGCATATTGGAGAGGTTAGTGTTGGAATCTCGTGGAACTCCCTGCCCTTCACGACTGCCTCAAAGAACCTTGCCCCTTCCACTGCCCCCATCTGAACTTCCTTGACTTCCCCTTCCTCGACTTGGACGTGTAGGCTTCCGTGTCCCTCTATTTTTGTTATGTGATCGAGTTTTATCAAGACCATTCAATCTACTCCAGATATTTTTTTGTATTGTTTTGCAGTGCATGCAAACTTTCCGAGGAGCCGCCTTATCTCTGCATCAGAATAGCCCTGCTTTTTCGCGAGGGAAACAAATTCCTCAACATTGGCATCCTCTTTCGGGCCGCGGCAACTGAAACACGCCACCCCGTTGGATGGGCATGGGGCTCCGCATCCCCCATGCGTTATCGGACCCATGCATATGTCCTCTGGGAACAGGCATTTGTTTCCCTTTGCTTTGCATTCCATGCAAACCGAATGTGTGTGGGGCTTTGGGTATTTCCCTGCGAGGAGAGCCTTTACAACCGATGAAAACTCATCCTTGCTGATCGGGCATCCGTGGATTAGGTAATCGACCTTAACGTATTCGGAAACCCCTGATGGTTTTATTGACAGGATGTGCTGCGTGTTCTCCCCATAGGCCGCTGCCTCGGCCTCGCGTTGCGGGATGGAGTTCCTTATTGTCGGGACTCCACCATATGTTGCGCAGGCACCGATGGCTATGAGGTGTTTCGTGCTCTTCCTAATGCTCTTCACTATTACTATCTCCTCTGGGGTTGTGACCATGCCCTCAACAAAAACTATATCATATGGTCCTGGCTCGTTGCGCGCTATGGCTATTGGGAATTTCACTATTTCAATGTATTTCAGCATATCCAAAAGTTCTGGATTATCCAGTATCTCAAGCTGGCATCCTGCGCAGCAAGTTAGGCTGAATATGGCTACTTTCTTCTTTTCCATGTCACAACAACCTCTCTGGAAGGTTCTCGATTTCATCGAGCCGGAACACTGGCCCGTGCTTGCAAACAAATTTCCCACCAGCCATGCAATGGCAGCATTTCCCGACCCCGCATTTCATCATCCGTTCCAGTGAAACGTATATCTGGTTCTTTTTGAATCCCGTATCGAACAGTAATTTTGTGGCAAATTTCATCATTATCGGTGGGCCGCAGAGCATGCATATTGCGCCTTCGTCCTTCTTTATTGCAGTCTCCATTATGCATGTCACTACCCCGACATTTCCCTTCCACCCCATACCGCATGTGTCAACAGTCGTCCTCACGTCGATTCCCTGCGTCTTCCAATGTTCGAGTTCATCCCTGTACACCATGTCCTCGGGGCTTCTTGCCCCATAACAGAGTATGGCTTTTCGCCCCAAGTTCATCACGTGGTGTATGACTGGCCTCAGAGGAGGAAGTCCGACTCCTCCGCAGATGACTATCACGCTCTTGTCTTTGAGCAGATGGATTGGCCAACCGCTCCCATACGGACCCCTGATGCCAATTGTATCGCCCTCTCTCAGCCTGAACAATGCATCTGTAACAGAACCTATCTTCTTCACAGTTAGGATTAGGTCCCCTTCGGAACTTGAGATGGATATCGGAGCCTCCCCAACACCCCAAACAGTAAGCTCTACGAATTGGCCCGGGGAATATTGACCTATTATGTTCTCTATGTGAAATGTCTTTATGTCCTGGGTCTCATCAGTTATTTTCAGAATCCTTGATTTTTTTGGAATGTATGGATCGTCCATTGGTACACCTATTTCCCGCTTATTATTTTTGATATGTCAATTTTCGCCGTGCAGGCGCCTATGCACCTCCCGCAACCAACGCACATCGTGACCCCGAACTCATCCTCGAAATAGGAGAACTTGTGATTTACGAATTGCTTGAGCATCTCGGTGTGAGAAAGCCTGAAACAGTGGTTTCCCGCGACTGTTGTGAAATCTTTTGTGAAACACGATGCCCAGAGCCTGTTGCGCTCCACGTTTCCATCTAGTTGGACCTCGTCCTCCACATCGAAGCATACACATGTCGGGCACACCGCGGTGCAGGCACTGCAACCGAAGCATTGCTTTCCCCATTTCTCCCACTTGATTTTGGAGTTTTCTACAGGAGCCGCACTCTTCTTACACGGGCTTCGTTTTGGCTGTTCGATGTCTTCGCTTTCCTTGAAAACACCGCTGCCTTCTATCAAATCCCTCCCTCTGTCGGTTTCCGATCTGGCGTAGTAGTGCTTTCCCACATGGAAAAGAACCACGTCATGGCCGATTGGGTTCCTTTTCCCAAGCGAGTCGCAGAAACAATTCTTCCCAGGTATTGTGCAATCGAGTGCGATGAGTATCGTCTTCTCCCTCAGTTCCATATAGTGTGGGTCCTTTATGTCGTTTGAGAAGAACATGTCTGTGACTGATATTCCATGAAGGTCGCACGGGCGCACTCCGAATATGACCCGCTCTTTTGCCTCTGGTTTGTGTTGGATATCCCCATCCTTCGTATATTTGAACATTGCGTCCTTGTATGGGAAGAAGAACGGCTTCACAGAATAATCTGTGTTCCCTTTCCCCAGAAACGGCTTGTCCCCTGGCTCGTACTTCTTGAAATAGGATACCCCGTCTTTCCTATATGGTATTATCAGTTCTACATTCCTTGAGATATAATCGAGGAAATCTGGGACTTGCCCTTCGCTCATTCGATACATTCGACCACTAAGGTATATGATTGAGACACGGGTATAAATGTTTGCTTTTGTTGATGGATATTTGTTCTTTGCTGGAAATTTCGGCTGATGAGGTGTCAGATTAAAAGCGTTCACACTGGTAACGGATGGCACGCAGCAGTTCGGATCCGTGCCCCAAGGCACTAACGGCCTCCCGAATTGGCTGCCGCTTGTTGGCGTTGCCACCAACAATGACTTAACAGCACCAAAAAGGGAAATGCTTAAATACCCCCTGTGTTAAAATTTTATTGACCAGTTTGATTTGGAGGCATATGATGAGTGGGCAGAGTGAACAGATTTTCGATGCTTCAGAACTTGATAGGCTCAAGTCCTCTAACTTGCTTAAGGACTTTGTTAATGTACAGGATGGATATTGGGACCATGTGCAATGGGAAGACTTCCTTTCCACTATAAATGATTTAGGATACAGTTTGCCTGTTGAAGTCATAGGAACGGAACTCGAGATTGAAAAGGAATACTATTGGAAGGTCAAGCGCGGGGAAATCACTGTTCTGGATGAGAGTGCACCTGTCTTGGAGGATGATGTAACGGAAGAAATCACTACTCAGAAACACGCGCCTTTTGATCCAATAAAGGAACTCGAGAATGCTATCATCGTTGAGGATGATGTACTCCAAAACGGCGATACTGAAAATTCATGGGAGAACGTTGATTTTGACTCACTAAGCCGAGAGGAGAGAAGGGTGTATCTAAAGGACAATATGAAAAAAAAATTGGGAGAGGGATGAGCGATGATTATAACTGTTGCATCCGGAAAAGGTGGGGTTGGTAAGAGCAATTTTGTGGCAAACCTAGGGATTGCGCTTTCTGAGTTTGGGGTTGATGTCGTGATTCTTGATGGGAATCTGACAAATGGGGATTTGGGCTGCATTCTTGGGCCACCGTTCCCAAAAAAGACGCTCCATGATGTCGTATTGGATGGGATTCATATCAGTGATGCCGTGTTTCAACACCCGACTGGTGTGAAGGTGGTTGCATCAAGCCTGTCTGTGGATGACATGTCCACCGTAAAACCAAAGCACCTAAACGATATTGTCGATAGTATGGAAGGCATTGCGGATGTCATACTTCTGGATGCTCCTGGAACGCTTGGTGAGAACACTATAGAGAGCCTGAAGCTTGCGGACAAGGTTATGCTCATAACAACTCCAGAGATTACCGCTTACGCCAATACGCTCAAAACCAAAAAGGTGGCGGAGAAGTATGGTATTGATGTCCTTGGAACTGTGGTCAACAAGGTGAGGAGAAACTGGAGCAAGGTTGAGAGGGAAGCTGAAGACTGGATAGGGAACGATGTGTTGGGAATCCTGCCTTATGACGAGAACGTAATGGATAGTGTTGAATACGGGAGACCGGTGGTGCATCACAAGCCGCATACTAATTACTCCATTGAGATGAAAAAGTTCGGAGCCGCGCTTGCGGATGTGCAATATCGCCCCCCAAGCTTCATGACAAGGCTCATGTCAAGGTTCTTCTAGCTGCCCTGCACTCCTCCGAAAATGATTTAAGGAGGGAAGACATCATACCTGTGATTAGCAATGGGATTCAGCACTGCGATAGCCATGATATTGATTATGCTTGGGATAGCTGGAGCCTTGGTTATAGCGTATCCCATCATCGAATCAAGTGTGCACGATATCTCGGATGCATTCCGGATTCAGAACGAGAACTACAAGGAGCAGCACCAAACATCCCTGAATGTTGAGAATATTACGGTTGAGGGGGATTGTTCGCTCTACAACATAACCATTGCTTTGAATAATACGGGGAGTGTGGGGCTCAGGCTCGATAAGATGGATTTTCTCGATAATAATGAGGTGCTGGAGAACGTCACTGGGACTACAATTAATACAACTACTTTTTATTCAACCCCAGGGGTGGATGGCCACATAAGCTTCAATGGTGTTAAGTATCTTGTATCCTCAATTGGGGATACCTCTTACATAGGGGAGGATAGAAGTGGCCCATCAAATATAGAGTACCGCTCATACTTCAGTTTCGATACTTCTGACCTACTGGACGGTGCAAGCGTAACAGGTGCCACACTATATGCTAAGTCCTCCTCATTTGTAAAGAGCGCGGGACTGGATTCTGGTTGGAGAGTTGATTATTACTATGGGAATGATGTCTTAGGGGTTACGCTTGATACAACTGACTGGGGCTGTTGCACTTATTTTGACGGTGTGGATTACGAGGAAACAACCGGGTGGGAGAGCATCTCAGTACCGAGCGCGTACATAAGTAAGACGGGGGATACTGATTTTGAGCTCATAGAGAATTGGGCCGTTGGCGCTAATGAACGAAAATATGTATTAATATACCAAACTGATTCTTTAGGCCTAAATTCGGATCCGTACCTGAATGTAAGTTATGCTGTTACTAGTTATGGTACGGTGACTGGGATCCTGGCTCCAGCTAAAAGTATTAATATAACGTATATGAATATGAGTAGCGCTGACAGCGAACATAGAGTAGCTGTTGTTACTGAGGACGGGATATCTGCATATGGGACTTATGACTGTTCTTAGGTGTGATTGATGGGTTTTGGAACAAGCGTAACGCAGGCCATCTTTTTCATAGCAGCTGCAATAGTCGCGCTTGGGCTTGTTGGTGTTATGACGGCAGCTGCCGGTAGTGTGGCTAATGCCTTTAACCAGAAAGCGGATACTCTTTCAGACCAGATAAAAACTGATATAACTATAATCAGCGACCCATGTTATATTGGTGGATACTCATATGTCTATATAAAGAACACGGGGGATTCGTATCTTGATGCGAACACGACTGCCATATTCGTGGATAGTACGTATGTGAGTGTGGCGGCAATAGATATTCTCAACGGTACGTGGGTACTGTATTCAGATGTGGGAATTTGGGGACCATATGATGTCGTCCGCTTCAATACAACGAGCAGCTTTTCAACTGGTTACCACACCCTGAGGGTTGTCGCAGAGAATGGGGTTTACGATTCAATCTATTATTCTGATTGTTAACTCCAAGCATAGACTATCACTGAAACGAGTTCTCCGTTTAGCGTTGAAACCAGTTCTGCTCTTGAAACGGAGGATGATGCTGCCCTATCCGCTTCCCTGTCCTGAGTCGTAAAGTTATAGTCGCAATCCGAGTAATTGCCCGTTGAACAGATGTGGATCGATACATCATATGCTACCAGGTTAAGCAGATTTCGCGTTTCATTATAGTCTGATGAATACATTGCCTCAATTTCAGATATCTTGCTTGTGCATAGCGAACCTTGGGAGCATGACAGGCCTATGCGGTCGCAGTTTGAGCTGTTCCAGTTATCAGGACGTCCCGAGAGGAATATCAGTTGATAGGCGGCGAAATTTGTCAGGCGGTCCCTCTTCTCATCAAGAAACTTGGAATCAGCACTCTTTATCTCTGTGTGGAGAAATGACATTATGGAAAACGCCAAAAGCGCAAAGAGGACTGTCGAAAGGATTAGGTCCATAGATGCAGCCTGTCCCCTCATCATTCCACCCGTATGACCAGTATATCGTCCCCGTTATTCTTTATGAGCATCCTGTCCCCCTGGTTGAAATTGTCCGCATATGTATAGGTAAGTTGGGACCCAATGATTACCTCCCCATCCGTAGTATGTATCGCAACAATAGTGTTGTTGAAAGACAGCGTGTTATTTATCTTGTGATATACCTGTGTGTGCTTCATGCCATCAAGGTCAGAAGCAGCTATCTCGTTTAGCTTTTGGATTGTCGCGGAGTATGACATTGTCGTGAACCCAGACGACAGGGCAGAGACGTATGGGTTAATCATGAATACCGTTATTGTGCATATGATAATCCACATAAGAAACGCAAATATGTACTCAAGTGCTATTTGGGCCCTCAACAACCTCACCTTAACTGAATCCTGACAGTGCCAGAGGAATTGACAGTCAGATTAAATACACTGAAACCTGGCCGAACTTTTCCCCCCGTGGTGTTTGGCCATTCCCCGCTTACTGTTGCATCCAATATGCGAAAAGACTCGGAGCCTGATTGATTGATGGAAAGATACCTTCCCTCTCCGGATGATGGGGTCCCTATATATGAGGAGGCATGGTCAACTCCACTAGGCACGTCCACATAAACCAGGGCACTTGCCCCTGGACCCTCGACATAAAGCTTCTCCGCGACTGCTCCGATGCGATCAAGAACTACAGCGGCCTTGTAATTCATTGAATCAGAGATTGCAGTGTACGAATACATGAAACCGATAGCTATCGGTACGAGCAACAGCGTGAATATTGCCATCAGCTCGATGGATGCCTGTGCTTTCTTCCTCGCCTCTATTGCACTGCGAATGAGCTCTGCCCGCTTTCGCTCCAGCTCCTCGAGCTTTAATTCTAGGTGCACCTGATCAACCTTGCTGTCCAAACGCTTGTACAGGTCGTCTATGTTCTCCTCCAGCTTCCTTGAGACATCCTCCAGGTCAGCCATGTCTTCCTCGACCACAAGCCTCTTAGACTCCGCTTCCCTCCTCAGGCCCCCGGCATAGCGAACGAGCCAGAATAGGAACAGTCCCGTTACTACAAGAAGTATGAGTGATTGTGGTGCTATCTCAAGTTCTTCAATCATTGTGCCACCGCCTTCCGGCTTTTCTTGGTGTGTTTTGAAACCCGCGTGATTATTTGGTCGTAAGTGGTAAGCTTGATTCTTGTCTCCAGTTCACTTGAGTCTATTTTCTTATGAATCTGTGCCTCCACATCCTCGATGTGTTCCTCAAGCTTTGAGAGGTAGTATGCCACATCCTCTATCCTCCGCCTTGTTCTGTTCTCTGATGCCTCATTGTACTGTGTGATTTTTGAGAGGTAATAGATGAACGCTATCCCTACCAGGAACAGCACGAAACATACCGCATACACGACTGCGTTTAGATTAACCACTCAAACCTCCCATATCTATTTCTCGGTCAGTATTTTAATGTATCGGGTCGTCGGGTGTTAGGGGGGATGGTTAGTTCAAATAACTGGTTCAGGTCCGTGTGCTTTCGATTTTGTACAGGTATATCGAGATTGTGTTAAACCAACCAACTGTGCCGGTGTGTTCCGGCCCTTCAAGCCAGAATGCGACCCAGAGCGAATTCCAACCCAAGACCCGAAAACCCGGGACCAAACCTAAGTTGGCTTACGATATATTGAAAAAGTTTATATAGCGGAGGAACGCTATTGGTGTGTGATTAAATGGCTGTGAGAATAAGGGAAGTTGGGAAGTTTGATTTGAAGAATCCTACCCTCATAGAAGGGTTCCCGGGCGTTGGGTTGGTCGGAACGATATCTGCTAGCTATCTTGTTGAGAAACTTAAGATGGATGAGCTTGGCTATATCACCTCTGAGAAATTTCCGCCCCTTGCTGCTGTTCATAATTACGCCCCGCTCCATCCAGCCAGAATATACAAATCAAAGAAATACAATCTCATTGTGCTCTTCAGTGAATTCACGATGCCCATGGGAACCATACATCACCTTGCATCAGAGATTGTTGATTGGGCGGTGGACCACAAGGTCCGCGAGATATTCTCCCTTGGGGGGATATCCATAGATGGGAACAGGAACGACGTCTTCGGGATTGCAAGTACTCCTGAATTGAGAAAACGATTGGAGAGGAATGGCATAAAGATGATAAAGGAAGGCGCCACTACTGGTGTGAGTGGGGTGCTTCTGGCAGAATGCGCTTCCAGAGGCTTCCCGGCAGCATCGCTGCTAGCAGAGGCGAAACCTGATTTCATGGATCCGCTTGCCTCTGCGATAGTAATAGAAAAACTGAAGGACATCATCAAGATAGATGTCGACACCAAGGAGCTTATAAACGAATCCAGAACAATAGAGGGGAAGATAAAGGATATTATGAAAAACGCAAAGACGGCCCATGAACACTACAAGAAAGTACAGGGACTCGGACCGATGTATGGCTGATCTTCCCTTGTTTTTATATAGTAGCTAAGCATAATCTTTAGGTTATGACGGATCGAATGTATGGGAAGGAAGGCGAACCTGCTGATGCTCTGTTTGTGTACATTCCAAGAAAGGTTAAATTTGGAAGAACAGATCTAGATGAAAGTGTATTTGAACACTTTCATAGGACATTCACTAATGAAACTATGTTTGTCCAGGGACTTTCAGATTATGTTATGCAAAACCTAGATGCCCAGATAAGAGCAATGCAGGCGCTGGGAATCCCCGACAGGGAAATAAACTCTGCTCTTAATGGGTTGTTCAGGGGAAAAAGTGACTCTGAACTAGGAAAAAACCTACACCCTGATGAGTTCATAAACACCCTGGCTCTTGCCAAGGGATTGAGTGAACTTGGGGCAACTGAGAGGGAAATATCAGTAAACTGGGTTAAGAAAACACTCAACGGGATGAAAGAACCTGTGTGGAAACTTGTCCCTGGAGATATTGAAACCTATTTTAAGAACAGGTATTCGCTGTTGTTCAATGTCCCTGCTGAATCATTAAGGGAGGATGCTTTTTTCAAGAAAGTTTCCCTGAACATAGAGAACGCCTCGCTTGAAGATAGAATAGGAAACGCCGCAATGACGGCGAAGAGAATGGATTCAATGGGATTTAGCGTTATGGGGCCATATAAGAAGTATGATAATGACTGCTTTGATTTCTGCATGCTAATGCTCTCACAAGCAAGGGGAAAGAAATACTTCCAGAGATATATTGGTAAATATAAACAAGATTCCAGGAGAACAATAGAGAATGAAAGATTGGATGGAACTGTGGACTACTTTTGGTATAACGAGAAGAGTGTAAGCACAGCCCTAAGGGACCTTGAGAAAATGGATGGATGCATGATTCAATCACGTTCCTGGACGGGTTCTGGGAGAGGAGAACACTGGGGGATATATTACAACGGGTATGTTTATCACTTCGTAGGGAGGAGAGAGGGAATAATTAAAACTGACGTAAAAAAGTTTGTTGGTAGGGTAAAGAAAATACGATGCATAATAAAACCAAAGGAGATAAAACAAAGCAGAAAGTTCGCTCAGGGGGCGACAATCTGAATGATGGGGGATTTTATATAAACTCGGTTGTGTGACAATAACCGGGAAGTTCCAGTAACCCGCACTCTTTTTATTTGCTCGCAATGATAAGTAGTAACTGCGCGGGGGTACCTGAGCACGGTCAAAAGGGCAGGGGAGTTCAAAACTCTGCCAAACTTAAGATCCTGTGCACTAAGGTGCTACGTGGGTTCAAGCTTTTTCCTTCTCTTTGCGGAGAAATAAAAACCTTGGAAAAAGAAAGAGACGCCTAAAACGACTCGTCCAAGAAGCTGCCCAAAAATCCCACCCCCCGCACGTTTTTTATTTTTAGAGTCTTACCGAACGGCTCGGCAATCGATAAGGGAATGCCAAATTCTGCAGCTCGAGAGAAAGGTTTATATTGGTATATATTCATAATAAAAAGATATAAGTTAATAAATAAAAGTGATTTTTATGACAAAGGGAATCCAAGCATTGAAATTTGCACATGCGCCTACTCTCAATACTGTGATAATGGTGGAAAACACTCTTGCGAAGGCAAAGGACAGCGTCGTCACCATAGCGCAACTGAAGAGAATGCTTCCAAAGCAAGTCAACCACAACACTTTGAAGGCGATTCTGCTTTATCTGGAGGAGAGCAACAAGATTGCCGTAAGCATAAGCGGCATAACTTGGATACACTGCCCCAATCCTAACCTTAGGAATGCGATTGCAAAAGGTCTTGAGATATGAAAAAAGTAAGAGTTATCTTGTCCCCAGAGGCGGAAGAAGTATACAGATACCTTAATGAAAAAGCTCCAACTTCAAAAACAGAGCGCTCCATACTTAATGTAGCATCACATTCCCTATCTCCATGTCCTCCTCATCTTCCCTATAACGCTGCATCCCGACGGTCACGCGCAGTATCACAAGAACGAGGAATAGCGAAAGGACCACCCCTCCAAGGATGAACATCCTGTCCACGAATTCGTATTCCTGCTCAGCTGCACTAAGGGTTGAGAGGATTATGTTCAACTCGTTCTGCTGTCCGGCGCTTTTGTAAAGCTTGGATGCTGCCTCGTAATCCGCCAATGCGAATCTGTAGTTTTCAATTGTTCGGTCATATGAGAATGGGTTGATTACTATGTGCATCCCGCTGGCTTCGATTGTCCCTTCGCGTGCCATTGAGAACAGCCTGTCTGCATTGCGCTTGATTTCACCAGCCCTTATGACAGAGTCTGAATAGAAACTCCCCAGGGTATCTGCCTTATGTGAGAACGCCTTGGACTTGTCTTCATTGCTCTGCCAGTATATGTCTGCAAGCAGGGAGTAATACTCTGCTGCCCTCCTGTAACTGACCTTCTCGCTTGCTACTGCCTCGGCTTCAAGCACCTTGAGAACATCTTCGGATGAGGCGGACCACAGGGAGGCGCTCGCGGTGTAGACCTCTCCCAAATCACGTAACGCACCTGTTCTGTTCCCTTTTGTGGAGCGGTAAGTGGAGGATATCTTCTCGAGTGCCATACTGGAAACAAGAAGGTTCCTTCCAGCACCAAGGTGGTCTCCTGATGAGAAATTTCCACGGGCCCTTTCGGTCTGGGCAAGCAGAGACTCGACGCCCCCATACATTGAGAGTATGATTGCAGTGTCCTCCATTGAGATATCACTCTCTTTTATTCCCTCGAGCATCATTACAGTGTTTGTTTTCACCGTCTCCGCTTGTATGAATTGGTCCATTATGGAATAAACAGACATTGCCTCCAATGTTGCGATAGCATCCTCGACACCTATGAAGTAGACTTCGACCTTTGCTGTAAGCTCAACAGGCTGAATATACTCTGAACTTATGCCTATCACCCATTCCTTCGGCCCTATGCTCGCATTATCGCTGAGCGATATCTTGAACGTGCAGTTAATTCTTCCGCCTGGTGGGACATAGTAGCATGATGGAAGGGATATCCATCCTTCACTCCCGCCAAGAAGCTCGAATTTCAAGTTCTCTATAGGGGTGAACCCGCCGTTCTCTATGATTGTCAGGATTGAATTCGACGAATCCTTTCCCGAATCGAACGTGAGCTTCCCAAGGTCTATTGTTGTTGGTGCAAACAGGATGTATGGTACAGGTATTGTGTAATTTGTCACCAGGTTGAGGTCACCTGAATTGTTGGATGTTATTGCTATCCACACGGAATAGTTCCCTATGCGGACATTCCTGTCTGGGAAGTTCATTGTAAATGAGCATCGCCCATTCCCAAATGGATTAACTGTACCGATGCTTATTGCCTGCTGTTCCTGGTTCCTATCCTGGAACTTCACAGAACATACCACATCCTTCGCGGCATTATACCCCATTGTTTCCTCAATCTCCACGTATTCCACCACATCCGTTCCGGACCTGACGTTCCCAAGTGGGTTGATGTCAGATGGACCCTTGCCGATTTTCGCCCTGATTGTTGGACCTGGCCAATGGACTGAAATGTTTACCAGCGATGTAGTGGTACTGCCGTTTGCACTAAAGCGCACTGTTCCCTGGTAAACTCCCTCATCCATTGAATCAGGTACTGTTATCGTCACTGGCATGTCCTTAACATTGAGGCCGTAGATGTCGTCTGCCTTCACGGCCATCTGCATCCCGCCTGGCGGGGTCGATGATACAGAAACTATCGCCAGACCAACACATGCGTTCCTGACTTTTATCGTTGTATTCAGCATATAATGCCCTGTCCCTTTTGGCCTTGTGAAATAAGCTGCTACCCGTACTGATGGATTCAGAAGCTCCAGCCTGACGCCTTCGCAATGGATGGGGATTTCGTAGTCCCTTGTGACTGATGTCCCATTGATTGGGAACGTGACGATTGTGCATGCCAGTATTCCTTCACCTGTGAAATTGGTCTCCAGGAAGAATGCGTGGTTCGCTGTTGGCTCGGTCTCGACTTGAACGTGGTATGTCTCCACTCCCGGGCCTGTGCAGTTGATTGAACTGAGCGCAAGGTCGTTTGTCCCCCATGAGAGAGTAACATTCTCGGTTGATTCGACTACTAGGGCGGGATAGGTCAGTACCTCTCCAACCACAATCTGGCCATGGGAAATGCAAGATGCCATAATGATTATGGATAATATCAGGAGTTTCCTTTCCAACTGAGCACCTCTGTACCTAGTGATGTATCATAGATGTCCTCATGCCATCTTCTGAATCTGGATATGAGAAAGACGTTGATTGATATGAACAGGATGGAACCGAAAACGAAAAGGACCATCACGCTGCCTGAGAGCTTTTCCATTGTGTCGGTGGCTGCCAGCATATGCGAATCCAACTGCTCAATACGTTCGTATTCCAGATGGGAAACATATGTTCCCCTGGCAGAGAAAAGGGTTGCTGTGCATTCCCTGAGACGGGCATACGCCGGAAGGCCGAACCATGCCCCCATGTCCTCAATTGCATCATTGCATGTTGTTTTCCCCTGAGTAAACATAGCATCCGCTGACTCGAGGTCTGCATCATAGGCTGCCTTTATGCTGTCATATGTCGCCCTCATCTCGGATGAGCTGACCTTGTCCCCAGAACGCTCGAAGAGTTCTGAGGCCGCTAGGTAATATTCTAGTTTCCGCGCCGTACGCGCCTCTGATTCCGCAAGTCCCCTAAGTTTCCGGGCTTCGTCATGGACATACCTATCGAACAACGACCTGGCCAGATACGCGCTGTGTTTTGAGAGCAGTATCTCGTCCCTTGAAAGGCCTTCCATCCGCTGGAGAGATGAGGATAAATCCGTTAGGGTTTCCGGAAGGCGCAGGAGGTCTGTTTGTTCTCCGGAGGAGGATAGGTCATAGGCCTTCCCAAACTGCGTCATGAAGATAACTGATGCGCCAGCAAATTCCGGGAAACCTGGGGGCAGGTTGTCCCTGCCAACAGAATAGAACGAGAGCAGGAGGTCTTGCCTGATCCCTTCTATTTCAGGATATTCTGAGAACCCGCTTGAATCAAATTCCCTGATATCGCCTATCTCGTAGGCAGTTATGATGTGCGCAGAAAGCAAAACAAACGCGAACAGGGTTACCCTCATCTGAATCCCATTGTTTATCGTCGACTGGTATTATATGTGTGATGTCATTTCTGGCTTCTGCCATGTATCCTCTGTATTGCGGATGGCATTGTATCAAGCACGTCTGTTGCCCGCATCGAGTACCCAAACCTGTCATACGCGATGTCACCTGCAAGGCCATTGACATACGCACCTATACGGGCTGCATCGAATGGCGAATAACCTTGTGAGAGGAATGCGCCCACTATGCCTGCGAGCACATCTCCTGTCCCGCCGCATGTCATGGCTGCGTTCCCAGTTCTGTTTGTGTGCGTCCTCTCCCCATCAGAAATGACGTCGATTGCCCCCTTGAGCAGTATTGTTGCCCCTATCTTTCTGGCTTCGTGCTTCACTATGCTTGTTCTCTCTATAATTGAGTCAGGCGGGCATTTTCCTGTAAGCCTGAGGAACTCATTGTCATGTGGCGTGTACACTGTTCTTCCTTCGGGTGTCTCCAGCGCTCCTATGGCGTCTGCATCCAATACAATGGGCTTCTCCCAGGAGTTGACGACTCGCTGTGCTGTTTTCTTGACATCGTGCTCGCGCGTGAGGCCGTTGCCTATGACCAGTGAATCTGCCTTCAGGGATAACTCCTTCACGAATGGGTAGATTGACGGGTTGAGTGAATCGCCAGAATAGCCCCAGACTATCAGGTCTGGAGAGTAGGATGCGACTGTTGGGGCGATTCTTTCAGGAACAAGCGTATACACAAGATCTGCCCCAACCCTCATTGCGGCAAGGGAGACGAGTGCCGGTGCGCCGTAATAGCGGGTGCTTCCGCCAATCACAACGAGCCTCCCGTTCTCCCCTTTTCTTGAGCGGGGGTGCCTGCGCTTTATTATTCCCCTTGCTTTTATCTCGTTTTCCATGGAACGGATATACCAAAATGTATTTATATTATAGACGGCTGATTCGTAGTGCGACCTGAATGAAAAGAACTGTGATAATGTGGTCCAGTCCTAGCTGCGCGGTTACTGTTAAGTCTGTGCTGGTGGTGCTCCTTCTATGCAATATCGCCTTCCCAACACAAACAACGATGTTCAAATTCAATATAGATGAGTATGTTGAGTACCCTGTTGATGAGGCTGTTGACAACGTGAAACTGGAATCATCTGCAAAATTCCTTGACAAGCAGTCCGGGTTCACTGCATCATACGAGAAAGGGACCGCCTGCTCAAGTGTGGGCGTATGTGAAACGCAGATACTCATCAAGAATGAGGCCGGGCAGATACATGATTTCGAAGTTGAATTCCACCATCAATTCAGCGGGGATGCCCGGGGCATCACGCTCTGGCAATCCTATTTCTCGAACTCCCTAGTCTCTGTTGTGGAGGAGGATGGGAAAATTGTGAGGAGGCAGCAAAATGTTTATAGATGGATTCCTGTTGATCCCGGTCACTTCTCGTTCAGGGAGAGGACGAACAGGTCATTCATGCTGAGGTACAATGTCACCCCCTGTTCAAATGGGACGTGGAACATGACTGTCTATTCCCCATATGGGTCGCTTATTCTTGGGGGGAGGTACGCAAGCGTCTGTGCTGCGGAGAAGCTGACGAAAGTGGAGGATGCGTTGGGGAGGGGGGAGAGCTGGGACGATGTACTGAACCCTGACGGGAGCACAAGCAGGATAATCTACGCAACTCCGGTGAACTGGTGGAACGGGGAGGAATACGTTCCGATAGACAAGACCCTGATTAGTATTGGGAGAACGGAGGGTATGTATGCTGATGATTATAGGTTAGTTGGGGAGGGGGATTACAACACCTATTTCAAGAGCGAGGTGAATGACGATTGGCCTGTGCTTGCTGTGGCTGGTGGGAACGAGCTGAAGATGAGGCCGTTCGGAATCGCGTATCACGATGGGGAGCAGTACAGGTACATACAGGTCGCATCTGATTCGGTTGGGATACCGAACAGGAATTCGGTTGTGTACGGGGATGTGTTCACCGGCGTTGATGTTGAGTACTATTACCAGGAGGGCCTGCTGAAGGAGAAGTTGATGCTGAAGGAGGAGTTCAAGACGCTTGTTTCAGGCCTTGCACTTAATGAAGATGCTGAGATATACTTTGTCTCCCAGATTGATTACAGGGGGTTGGAGCCTAGCGTGGGGGTGGGTGAGAAGAGCAAGGAGTGGATTGATTTCGTTAGTGGGGATGGAAGCGTTGCATATTCTTTCGCCCCTGCTGATGCAAGGGATTCGGCAAAGGCACTGGTTGATGGAGAGGAAGTTGGGTATCCGGATGTTATTGAGCTTGATGCTGAGCTGACAGAGAGGGCTGGGAAGGGGTACTACGCCGTTTCCGTGCCGCTTTACTGGTTAGAGAGGTCTGTTTACCCAATTGTGATAGACCCGACAGCGCATTTCAATGGCAGTAGTGGATACTGCCTTGAGGATAACTACATTCAGAATAGCACGGACTGGAAGGTTGCAACGCAAATCAAGTGGGACATGAGCGCAATAAACCTGTGGGGCTCAACAATAAGTGATGTGCAGCTTTGTTTCTGGAATTTCATGACCGCTGAAACAGTAGATGACGATGCCAATTTCTCGCGTGTTGCCAATCAGACATGGACTGAATCAACTGTTGCCGAGGAATTCGAGGACATGCCCCTTACTGATGAGAACACGAGCCAGGTATTCAGCACCAATGAAACCGATGACTGGTGGTGCATCAACGTAACGCAGCCGTTCCTGACTGATTTCAACGCAGGGAATGCGAATCTCTCTATACGCATAGAGGACCCCGACTATCCGTTCCTGGGTGGGGATGGCCGCACTTCATCACCCCTGTATATTGGGGACATGCTTGCTCCTTCTAACTACATTGGATGGCGGGAGTGTGATTACTCCACACAATCGCAGCGCCCGTACATGAACGTCACCTACACCGGCCCAGGGTGCGGGACCATAACTGGTGACACAACCCTGCAGAGTGATTTGGTGACTACGGGGGATTGTTTCACAATAGGGGCGAATGGCATCACGCTGGACTGTCAGGGATACACCATTTTTGGGGATGCGGGCAACGGGGATTACGGGATAATTGTTCCGAGTACAAGAGATAGCATAACAATAAAGAACTGCGTCATAAGTGGGTTCCAAGCAGGGATATATTGGTCGAATGCGGACAACAGCTTTGTGTACAATGTAACAATAATGAATTCAACTATGGGAAATTCAGGTGCTGCTGGAGCAACTGGATATGATGCGTATGGGATTTACATAAACACCCAGTATTCTGATTATAACCTGTTCGAGAACATAACCATCAACGAGATACATGGTGGGGATGGGGCGAGCGGGGGAACGACCACAACTGGTGGATTGGGTGGGGATGGATGGGGCATGGACTTAATCTATGCTCGATACTCGAATTTCACGAACATAACAATAGCGAACATAAGCGGCGGGGATGGAGGGATAGGGGGCAGTGACAGAGGTGTGGCATATAATGGAGGGAACGGAGAGATAGTATATGGCATCTATACAAGCAGTTCCAGCAGCAACACGCTGCACAATGTCTCGTTGTCAAACATAACCGCGGGGAGCGGAGGAAATGGCGGTGCGGCTTTGCTAGGCGGTACTAATGGGGGCTTGGGGGATCATGCGTATATATACACTACTGGTTTCACTGAACTGTATAACATAAACGTTGATGGAGTTTATGGTGGGGATGGGGGAACTGGATCAGGAACAGGGGTTGGGAATAATGGAGGGTATGCATATGGATTGTATGGAAGCGGTACTGATTACAAGAACGTCAGTGTCAGGGACGTAGTTGGGGGAGCTGGTGGGGATGGGGGAAGTAGTATAGGAGCTGGTGGGGATGGGGGCGACGGGAGGAGAGCCCATGGGATTTATTCAACTGCGAGCAACCTCGATTTCAAGAACACCAGCGTGAGGGATGTGATGGGAGGCACTGGCGGGAGTGGGGGGACCGGGACCCCTGCCGGAGCGGACGGCTCTGATGGTGATGCTTGGGGGTGGCAAGCAGGGCATTATGCAATCATAGAAAACTTCACAATAGATAATGTGACAAGTGGAGGAAGTGCACTGGCGTCTGGATTTTACACAGGCGGCTATGACTATTGGAATGTCTCGAATGGAAGCGTGACAAATGCTGAGGACTATGAATTCTGGTTCACGGCCAGCTCGATAAACCACATACTCCTTAATGCGAGCACTGACGTGGCCTTTTCAGCTGGGGCGAACGCAAGCATAAAGTGGTATGTGAGGCTCAATGTCACAGCTATTGGCGGGATTCCAGTAAACGGCGCAGAATGCAATATCAGCGACTCGACAGACAGGGTCGAGATGAGCATGAACACCACCGATGCGGATGGGCTTACGGGTTATGTGGAGAGTGCTGAGAGTGATCTGGGTCCCGGTACTGAAATTCCATTCAACAACCATACGATAAACGTGAGCTACAGTGGAACGAGCAGCACCACCTCGTTCAACGTTTCAGATGCATGCTACACAATAAATATAACCCTTGATGTGGACTTGACCGAACCCTCGATAGTGTGGGAATACCCAACTCCTGATAACGGCTCCACAGTGCAGGTTCCTACTGTGTACCTTAATACAACAATAACCGATGACAGCGAGACATCTGCGTTCTTTGATTGGAACTACAGCCTGCTTGCCTACTGGCCCATGGATTTCTATAGTGCCTCGGGCATCTATGATAATTCGACTAATAGTAATTTCGGAACCTTTGAGGGAGGATTGGATACAGATGATATAGTGAGTGGTGTTAGGGGGAACGCACTATATTTTGATGGAGGGTATAGTAATGATTATGTTGATATTCCGAATGATATCCTGCCGGATGCGAATGAGTTCAGCATTATCGGCTGGGTTTACCCGCTTGGAGAGAATGATGTTGAAGTGTCGGCTGCGGATGAGCAGCTACTTGTTGATTTGAGGGGGCAGTACCAGACATTTGTTGAATGGACTGAGGCGGATTTCGTTGATGGGATTGCTCATCCAGAAGCTATTCGCTTTACCACGTGGAACTCTGTAAATTCAAGTGTGAATATTTATTCCTCGGATTATAGTGCTCCTGTGAACGAGTGGACGCATTTTGCTGCTGTGTTCAACGGCACTGGATTATCTCTCTATGTCAACGGGAGCCTTGAGGCCACTGGAACGCAGGGGGGCGCTCCGGATTCAATAGGCGGTTCTGAATCGCTGTTGGGAAAGGATTACAACCTAGGGAGTGATAGGACTTGGTTGAACGGGAGCCTTGATGAGATTGCCATATTCAGCCGCGCCCTTTCTGCCGAAGAGGTGCTGGCAGCATATAATAATTCTGCCAATAGGTTGCAGAATGAATTCACCTCGTTGGGCGAGGGGACGTATGATTATTTTGCCTATGCGATGGATGCCGGTG
This sequence comes from Microcaldota archaeon, assembly GCA_043814255.1. Taxonomy (GTDB): domain Archaea; phylum Micrarchaeota; class Micrarchaeia; order Burarchaeales; family JAKAKT01; genus CAZYPB01. The sequence goes on along the minus strand of JBDRKD010000103.1, from coordinate 12,429 downwards.
GAAACCTCAACATAACGGAGAACAGAAGTGTGACTGTTGATTTGGTCGACTGCGGCACCATAACCGAGAACAGCACTTTGGCCCAGAACCTTACGACAACCGGAGATTGCATTGTATTTGACGCGGATGACATTTACCTGGATTGTAATGGTTACACGATACGGGGGGATGGGGGCACTGGGGATTATGGGATAGACACCGACTATCACAACAGGACCACGATAAGGAACTGTATTGTTGCTGATTTCCAGGTTCCGATATATGTTAGGTACAGCTACAACACAACGATAAATAACAATACGTTGACGTATGATGCAGGGGGCACAGGAACCTACGGAAGATATGGCCTGTGGGTGCTTGGGTACAGCGGGAACAACATCACGAATAACGTTATCCACAACCTTACTTCTGTTGCATCAACAACTACTGCTGGTGGAGTATATGGGATAATTCTATCCACAGGTGCGGGTAACAACACAATCCAGTACAACATAATTGCGAATCTAAGTGGAGGGGATGGTAACGTCGGCGGAGATTACGCCGGAGCAGATGTTACTGGTATCTATTCCACTGCGAACAACACAATAAAGGAGAATGTAGTAACTAACTTAGTAGCTGGGAATGGGGGGATTGGGCTTGGTGGCGCTTCACCAGACCAGGGAGGCGTGGGAGGTGACGCCTATGGCATACAGCTTAACGCAATATATCCGGCGAATTGGATTGTTCGGAACAATGTGAGCACAATAACTGCAGGGGCTGGTGGAAAACCTGGTTCGCATACTGATGGCGGTGGGCTGACCGGAAATGATGGGGGAAATGCGTATGGAATCTACCTCAAGGGGGGAGGCAACTACAATCTTGAGAATAACGTAACTAATGCTACTGGAGGGGATGGCAGTGATGGTGGAGATTGCAGTGACCTGTTCTGTTTTGGAGGAGTTGGGGGGAACGGAGGGGAGGGGTATCTCCTGTATGCGCTTGATGGGAGCAACAGTATAGAGAGCGATTACCTAAAAGAGGCGATAGGTGGAGACAGGGGATTGGGTGGTGTAGGAGATCTCGGGGGGCTTGCAGGATGTTATGGAGGCGCGTATGGAATCTACATCGAGAGCGGGACTTATGATGCATATGATAATGTAACTGTAGATTACATAACCCAGTTGGGGTCTGGGGCTTGTGCTATAGCAAACCTAGATTACGCTTATGGGATAGGTTTTGTGGGGGGCGGCCACAACTTCACCAATTCCACTGTTGATCATGTAGAGGACTACGACATATATCCAAACGGAGGGCAGAACAGCACGTTCCTGAACTGCTCGATTGATTACAACAGCATTGATTGGGATACCACCACGACTGAGAACTTCACGATAAAGTGGTACCTGCAGGTGAATGTGACCAACATAAGCGGGGACGGGATAAGCGCTGATGTGGAGGTTACCGACAACTTCAGTGTGCGCAGGTTATCTGAGACTGTCGATGCTGGGGGGCTTTCAAGCATCGCAATAGTGAATGAGAAGGATGTGACGCAGGTGACCGGCTCATACAACAACTACTCCTACAACGTCCATACTGTGAACGTGACCAATGGGACTTCCACGAATGAGAGCACGGTAAACATAACGACGAACACTGTTGTGAATGTCACTTTGTACGCAGCAGCAGAAAGCGAGTGTGGGACAATAACGGAGGACGCGACATTGATAAACGATATCTATTCTTATGGCACTACTTGTATTACAATAGGTGCAGACGACATCATGCTTGACTGCAGCGGGCATACTATTACCGGGAACAACACAATCTACGCTTATGCAATAGAAGCACAGGGGAGGCAGAACGTAATAATCAGGAACTGCAGGATAAATAATTTCAGTCAGAGCATTGTTGTGAATGAATCACAAGGAGTAAATGTGTACAACAATACTGTTTATGACAGCTATTTCTATGCAAATGGTGTGACCTACGACGTGATAGGATTGTACATTCTAGATTCAAATTACACAAATGTCACGAACCATACTGATTGGAACTTCACAATGACTGCAATCAACCCTCCTTCTGGAGGAAAAGCTCGGGGAATATACATGAACGCTGTAGATCATCTTATAATAACTAATTACACTGGGGAGAACCACACAGGAGAGTCCGACAGCGGGAGAAGCATTAGCAGTATTGGACACGGAATAGACTCATTATCTTTATCCAATGCCTCGATAGATACCGTGAATGTCACAAGCATGACAGGAGGGTATGGTATTGGCATATTGGCAGACCCTGCCATTTATATGAACATATCTGTGCAGAATCTCATAGCAAATAAAACCGGTACTGGCTTGTATTTACTTTGTTCTGCGAATGCCGATGGCATCTTGGTGGATAACGCGAGCTCTGGAGGTATTACCGCAGGCAGGCCCCACATCAATGTAACTAACTTCAATGTAACATGTGCTGAGAGCACTTGTATACAGTCTGGGGTGGGTGTAAATGAAGATAACATTACCCTGGAGAACGGAAGAATAGAGAACTTCACATACGGAATTAAGTTCAGTTCATCTGGGGTTCAGGGGCTGTTTAAGAACATAACAATCAATGACACAACCCGTGGACTTGATTTTGGTGGTGGTGCGAGTGAGAATAAGTTCTACAACGTAACATTTGACTGGTCCCAATATGGAGTCAATTTCCAATCAGGTAATGATGAAAACAATTTCACAGATTGTATTTTCTATACTTCCTCGGTGACAACAGCTATGTTATATGTTGGTAGTGGAACCAATGATAACATATTCCTGAATACAACTGGCAATTATTCTAACGTAACTTTTATAGCCACGAGTGACTTCCTCGTGCAGTGGTATGCAAGGGTGAATGTGACTGATTCTGGGGGAACGGGGATTGAGAATGTCGTAGTGGACATAACTGACATCAATGGGAATTTTGGGATGCAGGACAACCTGACTGATTCGGATGGGTTGACAAATTACATCGTTGTGAATGATACGAATTACACCAGTGCTGGGAATACCTCGTTCAACAATCACACGATAAACGCGAGCCTGGGGGGCTATATTGCAAACTCCACGTCGTTCAAGATGACTAATGCGAGCCAGACGATAAATCTGACATTGTATGCAATCGATTGCGGAGTCATAACGCAGGACACTACGCTCGGTGCTGACCTTACGACAACCGGAGATTGTATTGTGTTTGGCGCGGATGACATCACCTTGAACTGTATGGGGTACACGATACGCGGGGATGGTGGTGAGGGGGACATCGGAGTGGATACCAACGATACTGATGGAGTTTTCATAAGGAACTGTATTGTTGCTGATTTCCAGCATGATGTATACATCAACCAGAGCTACAATGTTACTGTGGATAACAATACGTTGACGTATGACGCAGGGGGCACTGGAACCTACAACAGGTCTGGATTGTATGTTGATGGATATACTGGACACAACATCACGAGCAACATAATCCACAATATAACTTCAGTCAGGGCAACAGATACTGCTGGGACTGCTTATGGGACCTACATGAACAGCAGTTCCAATAACAACACTCTGGAGTACAATGTGATTGTGAACATAACCAGCGGGAGTGGAGCTGCTGGGGGCACGAATGCAGGAGCAGATGTTTATGCGATATATTCAATCGGAAATAACACGATAAAGAAGAACAACATAACGAATATAGTTGGCGGAAATGGTGGGGCTGGAACAACCGGGGCAACGGCAACAGCAGGAGGCATAGGTGGGGTGGCTTATGGGATGTACATCAATTCTGCAACAAACTGGCTCATTGAAAACAACGTGAGCATAGTGGGTGGCGGGGATGCGGGGAATGCAGGGGATGACACAAGTGGCAACGGGCCTTCAGGAGTTAATGGTGGGGATGCCTACGGAATCTACTTGGCGGGTGGGAGCAGCTATTACAATTACAATAATGTAAGCCGGATTGCAAGCGGAAACGGGGGAGACGGGGGAAATGGGGCAGGAGCATTGAGCTCGGGGGGCAATGGAGGGGACGGTGGAACAGCTTATGGAGTATACCTTGGAGATGGGAGCAACACGGGTTGGAATAATAATGTGACAAACGTTACTTCGGGTGATGGTGGGAACGGGGGAGACGCAGTGGATCTAGGAGGAGTAGGTGGGGATAGTGGAGATGTATACCTGCTCTATGTGGTTGGTGGTACAAATGATGTTGATAGTGATTACCTGTCATATGCCGCAAGCGGAGACGATGGCGCAGGCGGTTCTGGGGATGTGATGGGATTTAACGGGTGTGCTGGGGATTCCCATGGGATATACCTGACGGGTGCTTCAAACAATGTATTTGGTAATGTCACAATAGACGTGGTTGATGTTGGGTCCCAGGTTCTTTGCTTCCCAGCAGGCGCTATGGGAGACGCATATGGAATAGAGTTCTCTGGTGGGGCGCATAACTTCACAAACACGACAGTCAGCAATGTCAATGACTATGACCTGTATCCAAATGACGGGCAGAACAGCACGTTCCTGAACTGCTCGATTGACTGGGCGAGCATTGACTGGGACGGGACTTCAACGGAGAACTTTACGATAAAGTGGTACCTTCGGGTGAATGTAACGAATATCAGTGGGGACGGGATAAGCGCTGATGTGAATGTCACGGATATATACAGCAACAGCATCCTGTCTGAGACAATTGGGGCTGGAGGGCTTTCAAGTGTTGTTGCCGCAGGAGACGTGAATGTTGAGAATACCGGAGGGGGCCAGACAAATTACAGCTGGAATAACCACACCGTGATAGCTTCCAATGCCACTGCATCCAATACGACCAGCGTCAACATAACCACAAACACTGTCGTAAACCTTACACTGTACGACCCAACGTGTGGAACCATAACACAGGACACGACACTCGTTAGTGACTTACAATCATACGGTTCGACGTGCATCACAATCGGAGCAGATGACATCATGCTTGACTGTGGTGGACATACAATTACCGGCAACAACACGCGGTATGCGTATGCGATTGATACTCAGGGGAGGCAGAACATACTCATCAGGAACTGCCGGATTAACAACTTCTCCACGAGCATAATGGTGAATGTGTCTCTTGGTGTGGACATATACAACAATACTGTTTATGACAGCTATCTCTATGCGGATGGGTACAGCGACCATTCCGTGGGTGTATACGTACTGAATTCCAACTACACGAATGTCACGAACCATACTGACTGGAACCTCTCAGCTGAGGGAGCCGGAGCAACTCCCAATGGGGGATTTGGGTATGGGGTCTCTGTAAACTGGGGAGACCATTTGATTGTAAGAAATTACACAGGAGAGAACCACTCAGGCGAGTCGGATAGTGGAAGAAGCATGCTTTATCGGTCTTATGGTATACAGCTATCGGGTGTCTCAAATTTCTCAGGTGTCGACCTGAACATTACGAATATGTCCGGCAGCGGGTATGCGATTAGGGTTACATCAAGTAGCTGCAAATCCAATGTTTCGTTCGAGAATGTTATTGTGCAGAATGGGTATGGGGGCACATACTTCGAATGTCCTGCGAATGTCACGGGCCTTTCGGTTGATAATGCAAGTGATTATGCGACATCCATAGATTCGGTCGATGTTAACCTCACCAACTTTAACATAACTTGTAGTGGTGCGGATTGCTCGTATGCATTGTTTCTGGATTCGAATGGCACCTACGAGAATGGGAGAATAATGAATGTGACGCGCGGAATCTTTGTTAGTCCATCGGGAACAGGAAACCTGTTTAAGAATATAACAATGAATGACACGGTTTATGGAGTTTATACTGCTAGTGGCGCAAGCAATAATAGGTTCTACAACATAACATCCGACTGGGCGAATTATAGTATATATTCTTCAGGTGGGGATGCCTGCAACTTCACTGACTCGGTGTTCTACACTTCCACTGTGACCTCAGACGTTCTTTATCTTCCTAGTGGATATACCAATACCATATTCCTCAATTCGACTGCAAATTACTCCAATGTCACTTGGACGGGTACGGGTGACTTCCTTGTTCAGTGGTATGCGAGAGTTAATGTGACGAATATCAGTGGGGATGCAGAGGAGAACGCGTATGTGAACATTTCCGACGTGAATGCCGTGCAGATGATGGTTGACATCCAGACTGATTCGGGCGGGCTTACGGGTTATATTATTGTGAATGACACGAATTATACTGATTCGGGCAACATTGCTTTCAACAACCATACGATAAACGTGAGTTTGACCGGGTATGTGATAAACAGCACCTCGTTCAACATCACTGGCGCAAGCCACACGATCAACATAACGCTGTATGAGCCAGTGGCGGCTGACCTCTCATTCACCATAACGCTCCCCTCAACTGGCTGCACAGAGGGGAAGGGATGCACAGGTGGAGGGTGCCCTGTTTGCACAAGGGCATGGATTGAGACGACTGATTTGACTGGCGCTGCTGATGAGTCATGCGTGGACCCGGAGGGGCAGGCAGGTTCAATCCCGTTCCTGAATTTCACGAATACTGGCAATGTCGCCCTTAACTGGACGATGAAACTGAACGAGAGCCTCTCGGCAACTTTCGTGCTTAACATAACCAATGGAACTGATAGCTGTATTGACTCTACGCAGATGACTGATTCGTTTATTCTTGTGGAAGGGGATATAGGGGTTGGCGGCAGTGCCTCTGGTTGGCTTTATGGGGAGTTCATCAGTGCGCTTTATGGGAACGAGACAAGGGAGATGAATCATACTTCAGAGCAGTCATAAGTGATAAAGGGATTATATCAACATCGGCGTGAACGCAGGAATGTTTATAAATGATGGAAACAAAAATTGAGTTGGCGACCATGAGAATGAAAGAAGCTTCGTACAGCGTAGCTTACTCTAGTCTACATTCCACTAATCATGCTAATGCCAGTAGGTATATCAAGGGCCGCGCCCGTCCAGTGGAGGTGGTAAAATGAAGGATATGAAACTAGGTCTGGTTATAGCGTCCTTGGTTCTTCTTGTGGCGGTTGTTGGGGCAGATACAATGCTCACTGCAGTATACTTCAATGTTCCCAGCTCCATATCGTTCACAGTAACGGTGCCTGGAGAGTCTGCGGCCGCTGGTGCCACGACGCCGGATATTGGATTCAACTCGAGCATACCCACAGCAACAAAAATCAACTGCTCGTGCGGTGGTGGTTCGGAAACCCTGCAGGATGATAATGTACCGTGCTTCAACTACACCAACACCGGAAACAGGGCCATCAACCTCAGCGTGCAGTTCGGGAGTGCTCTTCCAGCTGGAGTGAGGACAAAGGCAGGACACAACGCTTCTGCATATGAGGCGGAATGCACTTGCAGCACACTCCCCACTGGATGCACGACAAATGCCTGCGTGTTTGTGAATGACACCTTATCAGTAAAGGTGGCGGACATCGCATACGGCGGTTATGAAGAGGTGTGGTTCTGGGCAGACTTCGCCAATGTGACAGGAGGCACTGATACCAACAGGACGCTGATACATATCAGTCAGGCGTCGTCTTAACCCTTTTTTCTTTTTTAAATATTTTAAAAAAATGGGGTGAAAAAACATGAAGGAATTCACCTTCGTGGTAAAAACGAACATAGACGAGCTGAAGGTGCTCGCAGATGTACGGGAGTACATCGAAAACGAATACAATGGCGAGGTGTTCATCCGCAAGATTTTTTTGAATAACACTAAGCCTGAAAGGGGGTAACCAAATGGGATTAAACATGGAAATTATTGTCCTGATGGTGGCAGCTGTTCTTTTTGTAGGGTGTCTTTCGCCGACTTCAAAGGTGCTGGCCGCCACAGGAGAGGATAATGTTGGGGTGAAGGAAGGGGCTGAAGAGTCGAATCCTGCCCTGGTTATATCCGCCAAGAGCCCGCTTGAGATAGCCATAGAGAAGAGGCTGCAGGGGGCAGAGGAGCTCAAGAAACGGCAAACGGACCTGCCGGAGATATTCTTCAGGAACCTCCCATCGTTCCCAGAGGATTTCTACAGGGTGCGGGTGCTCGTGTTGTACAGCAAGATATCCGATCTGGATATTTTGGGGGAGGAGTACTGGAAGCAGCCTGAGTTCCTGCCTGGATTTGAGGAGACCGCTGTGGAAATAATCAAGAACCCACAGACCGGCAGGTGGGGCGCGTTTGGCTTTGGGGTGTATCCGGGCGATACGCGGGTGACTGCATCACCGGGCTCTGAGTTCGAAGTCACGACATTCATCCATTCGAGCTGGCTTGTTGAGACATATCAGGGGATAAAGTTTGCGCCCGAGTACATGGAGACAATAACGCTCCCATACCAAGACCTGCAGGGTTCGCAGGTGGTGACGCAGAATCCGGAGGAAGTCAGGAAATATTTCGAGGTCAGCATAAGCCCTGAGATGACTGTGCTTGAGCCCAGTTTCCCCATCCTTGAGTACAGCTGGATACAGAAGATGAAGGTGCGTGTCAAGGTCAACCCTGAAACGCCTCCTGGAACATATGTCATTGGGGTTAATACAGGTGTGCCGGATTCGGAGTTCAACGACAAGATGATGATGAAGTACCTCAACATGTACACGACTGGGGGAAGCAATGTCGGTGTGGGGAGGTCCCTCTACCAGATAGCGGTGATTGTCAAATGAGGGCGACGTAAATGTGTAGAAGACTTGCAACAACCCCTCTTTTCTTTATTTTATTACTCTCCGTGCTGGGCGGTGCGGATGACGTGGACACGGTCGTACGTTTTGAGGTCATAAGCCCGGAGGTGGTTCTCACTGGGTTCAATATAACTCCGGATTCATTGATTCAGGGACAGACTGCCGACTTCTCGTTAACAATGCAGAACCTTGGGCTCTCGGGCACAACTGTAAACGGAACGGTATACATATATAATTCTCTCGGGAATCTTGTGGACTCATTCACATATGATCCGGTCAGTATCAGCACCGGCTCTATTGTTATAGTCGTAAAAACATGGGACAGCGATTCGTTGCCTGCGGGTATGTATATGGCATACGCGAATGCAACGTATGATGTAAACAGGACAAATACCCTGAATGTGAGTTTTACGATAACATCAATTCCACCTGCACCTTCGGGCTCGGTCCCATCCGGAGGGGCGGGGGGAACAAAGCCTAAGCCTACGACTGTTCCGGTATCGATAACGCCTGTCGGGGATAAACTAAGGTTCGCAGAACTTCCGGTCGTGAAAGAGCTTCTTGTTGGGGAAGGGGATATCGAGAGTTTCACGCTTGTGAACAGGGGGGACGATAACATAACGGTCAGGCTAACGGTTGATGGAGTGGGGGATTGGGTGACCCTGCAGCAGAACAAGAGTGTCGTATTCTCAAACTCCACCAGCGTGGTAAACTTCTTCATAGAAGTCCCTGAAGATGTGCTCTCCGGGAATTATCTTATGAAGCTTGAGGCCATTGGAACAAATTACTATGCTAGGGATTACATGCTACTGCGGGTAAAGAACTATCCTGAATGGCATCAGGACCCGATATATTTGAAGACCATAAGAACGGACATTCTGGAAGGAACAACTGATGTATTAATACGGGTAAAGAACCCTTCGGAGAACAGCATAAAAAAGATAACACTTAAGGAAACGATACCGAGACCCCTCAGGGGCGGACAGATGGAACTGGTTTTCAAGAACAAACGCGGGGAGATCTCCAATATCCGCGGCTTTGATGTGATATCCTGGAAATTTACGGATATTGAGCCTTTGGAGGAGGTAGTGGTCAGATACACCATAAACGATGTGCTCATAGACTATCACGTGTATGGGACGTGGCATCTCCGGCAGATGGATATTGGGGCAGGGTATGAGAAGGCGAGTCTAATCCGCATAATAGACCTCAGCTCCGAGACCATCTCCCCCGGAGGCAGCGGAGACGTGACTGCCACGATACTGTATGCCGGAGAGGAACCAATGGAAGTGACCGCGATGCTTGAGCTTCCTTCTGGTTTCTACTCAGACCCAGGATATACCAGCATACTCCTCATCCCAAGAGGATTGACGAACGTCAATTTTCATATCACTGCGCCGCGAGATGTATCTGAGACACACCTGATAAGGGCAGTTGTGATGGGGGATGACTTCAATGTGTTCTCCTCTGCTCCGGTGGTGGTAAAAAAAGGAAGTTCTGGGTTCCCGGGAATAACAGGTATTACTGGAATAGGGGCACCTGCTGTCGCATCAGTCACAATACCAGGACTTGATCTGTTGATTGTCGGGATTGCCGGTGTCTTTGCACTTGCTCTTTTGGTATTTGCATTATCAATAGTGTGGGTAGCTGTTGGGGGGGCCGGGTGGGCTGTTGGGAGTGGGTTGGGGAAACCAATTTATGATTTTGAGAGGGTGAAAATGATGGGGCAGATCAGGGATGTTATGGGTAGGAGCATTAGGGGTTTGGCAGACAAATGATTAAAAAGAACGATTGGCATTAACGGTGTGGTTAAATGGAGCGAAGAATCATCGGTGTGTTGTCCGGAAAGGGCGGGGTTGGAAAGAGCACCATAGCCATAAATATGTGCGCCTTGGCAATGGAATCAAGGGGCATGGTATTGCTGGTAGATGCAGACATAAGCAATCCGTGTGTTGGCCTCCATCTTGGGCTCTGGCAAAGCGCCCTTGGGCTCCAGGACGTACTCAATAATAAGGTGAAATTGAAGGAAGCCATAATTGTCCATCCGATAACAGGAATACGGCTTGTGCCCTCTTCTATTGAATACAGGAAAAACACAAAGCTTGAAAGATTGAAGTCTGTACTCGAGGAGGCCAAATACGATGCAATAATCATCGACTGCCCGCCTGGGATAACAGAATATACTGAGATGATAATAAAGGCGTGTACAGAGATACTCGTTGTTGTAACCCCAGATATCCCAAGTGTGACGAGCGGAACAAAGCTCATAGAGATGGCGAGAACATACAATGTCAAGGTCTTGGGGGTTGTTGTGAACCGGGTTGGCAACAAACCATATGAGATGCATCCAAAGGAGATAGAAACCATCACCGAAACAAGGGCGTGCGCCGTCATTCCAGAGGATTCGGCAATCCCGGAGAGCATTGCTGCTAAGACGCCTGTTGTTTTCTACAAGCCAAGGTCCTCTGCGGGTGCAGCGATAGCTGAGCTTTCCGGTATTGTGTTCAACAGGCCATTGGCACCTGTCTCCAGGCCGGGGCTGCTATCACACTTAGTGGGTTGGTTGAAATCGCTTACACGGCACTAATTTTTGTTCGGGACTGACCGAACAATATCGTAACTCATTTAAATTCGGCGAGCCAGTATTAACGCGGTGGTTTGCATGCGGATGTTTGTTCTGGTTGCACTTGTTGCAATACTTGCACTTACAGTCCATTCTGATGGAATGATAATGCCTAGGGAGCCGGAGGAACCGTATCCACTCATACTCAATCATTATGTGGATATAACGATTGACGACACGTATGGTTCCTTCTCGGTTGACCAGGAGTTCGTGAATAATGGACCGCGCGACATTCAGGGAGTATATATGTTCCCGCTTCCATTCGGATCCATAAAAAACTTTCAAATGGTTGTCGATGGAAGGGTCATTGAGGGAAAGCTCCTTGATAAGGATGAGGCGAGAGACCTGTACCATAGATATGTTCTGGAGAGGAAGGAGGTCTCGCTTCTCGAGTATGTCGGGAAGGATATGTTCACTGCCAGCGTGCTTCTAAAACGGGGCGAGAAGGTCCGCATACAGATATCGTATGATCAGGTGATAGAACAGAGTTCGGGAATCTATTCTGTCTTCTATCCTCTGAGCACTGAACGGTATACCACCAAACCTATTGATCCTGTTGATATAAAATTGAGGATAAAGGCCGCTGGGGACATTGGGTTCGTGCTCTCCCCAACTCATGATATAGAGACCACGCGGGTCTCCCAGAAAGAGATTGTGGTAACATATTATTCTAAGGAGATTCCAGACCGGGACTTCCAGGTGTTCTATGGGGTAACAGAAAGGGATTATGATGTAAAGGTCCTTTCGAACAAGAATGGGGAGGAGGACGGATATTTCATGCTTTTCGTATATCCGTCAAATCAGGATATGGATGTTGTTGAGAAAGATGTCGTGTATGCCATAGATGTATCGGGAAGTATGAGTGGAATCAAGATAGAGCAGGCAAAGAGAGCGCTCAAATACGGACTCGGGCAGCTTGGTGAGGGGGATAGGTTCAGCATCATAACGTTCTCCTCCAATACTGAGACGTATAAAGAAGGCCTTGTTGGCAGTAGCCAGGTATCCGACGCAAAGGACTTTGTTGATGGCCTTGAGGCGATGGGCGCAACAAACATCGAGGACCCGTTAGTGCTTGCCTCAGGCGTGTTCAGAGACGATGGAAGGATGCATATCGTTGTCCTCCTCACAGAC
>JBDRKD010000102.1:0-10783 GCA_043814255.1 Microcaldota archaeon | reverse complement strand
GTTAGAATACTGCTTTCAAATCCTAAAAAGGTGAGATAAATGGATAAATTGATTATAGCGTCAATGCATAAGAACGCTGGGAAAACCAGTTTGATTGTGGGAATGGCGAAAGAGCTGAAGAAGAGCACGGGTTATGTGAAGCCATTTGGGGATAGGCTTGTTTACAAAAAGAAGAGGCTTTGGGACTATGACTCTGCTCTCTTAATGCATATCCTGGGGTTGGAGGACGACGCTGAGAACATGAGCATAGGGTTCGATCATTCCAAACTCACATACATGTATGATGAACAGAAAACAAAAGACAAGCTTAAGGAATGCATTTCGAAGATTCAAAAGGATCTGCTTTTCATAGAGTCAGGAGGAAACATAATGTATGGGGCATCTGTCCATCTTGATGCATTAACACTTGCAAAGGAAACTGGTGGAAAGCTGTTTGTTGTCTTGAGTGGAGAGGATCACGCCATAATGGATGATGCTGCGTTTCTTAAAAAGAGCATAGATGTTCAGGGAATTAATTTCGGAGGCGTTGTACTGAATAAGATTCGCGACATGGAGGATTTCAGGGAAGTACGCCTTCCGCAGATAAAGAAGCTTGGACTTGAAGTTGTTGGAATGATACCTCACAGATCGGAGCTCACTCATTTCTCTGTTAGCTATCTGGCTGAAAGTCTTTTTGCAAAAGTGATTACAGGGGAAGAACACCTTGACAGGATTGTGAAGAACATATTCATTGGGGCAATGTCTGCGAATGTCGCCCTTCAGAAGCCTCTGTTCAAAAAAGAGAACAAGCTCATAATAACTGGAGGGGACAGGAGCGACATGATATTGGCTGCACTTGAAACCGGGTCTGTTGCGGTTATACTTACAAACAACATAATACCGGAACCTGACATTGTTTCAAAAGCTGCTGACAAGAAGATTCCGTTGTTACTTGTTCCATTCGATACTTTCGAGGTTGCGCGGAGGATAGATGAGCTTGAGCCGCTGCTGACAAAGAACGATAACGAAAACCAGGAGCTTTTGGGAAAACTTGTTGGAGAACACGTGGACTTGAAGAGGATGGTTGAGGAGTAGAGAGATATTTATATGTTTAAAGACCATTTCCTTGTATGACTGAACTGTTGTCGTTCTTGATTCTGATTTCAGCGGGTGTCTTCTTTTCAGAACTCTTCAGACGACTTCATCTCCCATTTGTCGTTTCGCTTATAATCGCAGGCATAATAATCGGCCCGCATGGGCTCGGTCTGTTTACCACTGATGCTACGATGGAGTTTCTTGCATTGATGGGTCTTGTTTTCCTTATGTTTATGGCAGGGCTTGAGACCAGACTCTCGAGCATCAGGGAGCTTGAGGGGGTGGCGTTGAAGCTGTCGGTTATGAACGGCCTCTTCCCCTTTCTCGTAGGTTTTGGGATTGCAACGTATTTTGGATACAATTGGATAGCGGCAGTTATGTTGGGGGTAATATTCGCATCATCGTCTGTAGCGGTTATCATACCTGCCCTTGAGAGCAGAAACCTCATTGAGACGAAGCTCGGGAAATCGATAGTTGTATCGACTATATTCGAAGATGTGTTCAGTTTAGTGCTGTTCTCAGTGTTGCTTCAGACAATAAGCCAAACGAGTGTCATCCCGCTCCCACTCTTCTACCTTCTCCTTCTGATTGGCCTCATAGCAGTTAGGAGATTGATTCCATTGATTAGGTGGTTCTTCTTCTCTGATACTATCATAGAGAGGCACCTTTTTGAGCAGGACATGAGGTTGATATTCGTGGTCCTTATCGGAACAGTCGTGTTCTTCGAGATAATAGGTATGCATCCGATAATCGCCGGTTTCTTTGCTGGGCTTGCGCTCTCTGAAACGATAAAGAGCAACATACTAAAGGAGAAACTGCACGCCATAAGCTATGGGTTCTTCATACCTGTCTTTTTCATAGTCATCGGATCAAAAACTGATATCGGGCTCTTGTTCGAAACGGGTGATGCTGTGTTGATTACGGGAGTCGTGCTTGTTGGGGCGATACTCTCGAAGTTTGTTGGTGGTTGGGCTGGTGGGAAGGTAGATGGATTCAGCCAGAGTGAAAGTTGTTTCATAGGGGTTGCCACAATGCCCCGCCTTTCAACTACTCTCGCGGTCGCGTTTACTGGTTTGGAATTGGGGATATTGGACCAGAAGCTGATTGCTGCCATCATGACTGTGAGCATAGTCACAACAATTGTCGGCCCGTTGCTCATAAACTGGCTGGCTGGAAAAAGAGAGATGGGAAGAATATCCCAGATGAGGCTATAGAAAATGATTGTCAACAGGATGCTTGGAATCATTGTGTTGGTTTTCCTAGTTCAGCTATCGGTTAGTGGGTTCACCGAAATATTCTTCTTCAATCCAAGTGCCTTCAACCCGTACATGTATGTCACAAGCATCTTTCTCCATGGGGGGATAACCCACCTGTTTTTCAACTGCTTCGCATTGTTCCTGTTCGGCTCCATACTCGAGAAGAGAGTTGGGAAGGACGAGTTCCTGACCATATTCTTCGCTTCGGGGATTGTCGGCGGGATGCTGTACCATCTCACGATATTGCTTGGGATAATACCGCCGACAGCTGCCCTTGGTGCGAGCGGGGCAGTATATGGGATTTTAGGGTTCCTCTCAGTCATAATGCCACGGTTGGTTGTTTACATGGGTTTTGTCCCGATGAGGATAAGGCACGCCGCGGTATTGTGGGTTGTGCTGGAGTTCGTCGGGGCATTCGATGTAGGGTCTGGGGTCGGGAGCGCGGCGCATCTTGGGGGGCTTCTTTTCGGGATAGCCTATGGGTATTATTATAAACGAAATGAGGAGAATGCTGCTTTTGCGGAGTATAAATGGGATTAAAAATACGAAAAGCGAAGATTTAAGAAACCGCTGATAATATCTCTCCGTGGGCATGGGGAGTATACACAGAAATGCGGGGAGGAATTATGGAGCAGGGGAGTTCCAACATATACTGTTCCTGTGATTGTGCCACTTAAAACGGCGATGGGGATTTGGAGGAAATATCAGGATATTGGTTTCACCAAATCATGACTGCTTCTAACTTCCACTGTGTTTAACCCTTCGGTTTCAGATACAGCAGCCCCTAAGAATCAGTTCATTTAAAGGGGAGAGCGGGGCACGTTTAGTTTGATTTTTGGTTTTGGAGGCTTAGGCTTTGGTTTGATCATTCTCATGACTGACTCATAGCCAAATGAGGGTAATGAACACCTGGTTGTTTATTTCCAAGATTTTATGAGTGGTTTTACTGAAAGGATTATTCCTATTGCAAAAAACAATGCCCAATGCGTTCCAGTAACCCAGTTTGCAAACGCAGGCACAAGGGAAACTAGGCCTAGGGTGGCGAAGAAAACCGCGGACTTGACCATGGCGATGTCCAGCAATCCATAATTTTTGAAATCCATTTTCATAGGGTTCACGTTCTCACCTCGATATGCTAACTAAGCCATAGGATTTAAGGCTTTGGCTTCAACGCCCTTTCGATTTCATCGTAGAAAATTAGAGATTTATAGTAAAAAAACCCACGCCGGGGACGAGATTTATCCGAACTCTTTGATTGAACTTTTTTCCAAAAAGTTCATCGAACTCGCACTCCGCAGAGCGGAACCAGATAACTCGCTTAATAACCATCGACGGGATTTTTCCGCCCAGCCGTGGATGCTGGGAGGTATCGGAACCCCGCCGGAGGGTTCTGATCTCGAGTCTGGCGCGTTACCAGATTCTGCCACCCCGGCACGGGGAGATTTATGGAAAAGCAGGGTAATTAAACTATCGGTCTCTTCGAGAGGCGGCTTGGGAGGGAAATCTGCTCGAACGGCTTGTGTTTGCACAGGCCCTCCGTTCTCTCTGCGAGCTGTTCTGGAGAATACTGCTCGTTCTTCCCAGTATCGCGAATCCTTACAGAAAGGTTTCCGCTTTCAATCTCCCTGTCCCCGACAACTGCTATGAATGGAACCCACTCCTTCTCCGCTTCCCGAACCTTCTTCTGTAGTGTCTCATTCCTGTCATCAAGGTCAACGCGGACATTATGTTTCCTCAGTTCGGAGAGTAGTTTCTCGCAGTGTTCGGTTTGTTTTTCAGAAACTGGTATGAGTCGTATCTGGGTTGGCGCCAGGTAAAGCGGCCAGAGTGCGCGCTTCCCTTCTTTTATCCTCATAGCCTGCTGCTCGAGTATCGCGTAGATTACACGCTCTATGCTTCCCGAGAGCGAAGCATGCAGTATCGGAGGCCTCTTCTTGCCCCCATCCTTATCGACAAACGAAATGTCATATGTATCTGCATTCTCAACATCTATCTGAACTGTTGAGAGGGCGCTTGCCTTATCAAGAGCATCAATGAAATTGAACTCGAATTTCGCTATGAAGTATGCATAGCGGATATCGAAAAGCTCAATGAGCGCGGGCTTGCCCAATGCCTTCACCATCGAAACGTACCAGTCCCTGTTCTTCTCGAAGAATTCCTTCTGGGCCCTGAATCCAGCCTCATAAGGTATACTGAGGGATTCCAACCATTCCTTGGATTTGAGGTACTGTAAATTGAACTCCTGCCTTGCCTGTTCAATATCTGCACACATTGTGTGCATATCTGGCATTGTGAGGGCGCGGACACGCTTTAGACCTGCGAGTTCACCTGTTTGTTCCCTCCTGAATGAGTAACGGGTGAGTTCAAACATCTTCAGGGGTAAGCTTTTGTGCGAGAAAACCATGTCGTGAGTCATGAGGAACTGGCCAAAGCATGCTGCAAAGCGAAGGAAGTATTCCTTCTTGTCTGATTTCACAACATACTGGCGTGCTGGGAACCTGTTCATGTACGCCTTGAGCGCAGGGTGCTCGAAATCATACATCACAGGTGTTTCCACTTCCATTGCCCCATAAGAGATGCAGTATTCGCTTATGTCGCGCTCCAGTATCTTTTTGATGAGCCTTCCTTTTGGATACCAACGGAAGTTCCCTGAGTCGCTGCCTGGCTCGTAATCAGCTATCCCTTGTGACTTCATGAGCTTTATGTGTGGCGGTTCCTTGTTGTATGCGCGTACCTTGGATACCTCGTACTGGATGAACTTCTTCAGGTTCTTGTTATCCTTGTATTTGTACGAATCGCAGGGAACCAATTCCCCGTCAGGAGTGAGCACAAAGAACTCGCTCTTGGATTCCTTCTCCTTCTTCAGCGATTCTGAAACCCGCTCCTCGTCTTTCTTCTCGCCCGCTTTGCCTGGCCTTATATCCCTTGAGAGCTCTGAAAGCGGGTGTCCCTTACACTTGAGGTCGAATGATTTGTACCAGCCGAATGGAGAGCGGGTAATCTCGAATTCTGTTTTCTCCTTCATTATGAGCCCTAGTTTCTTCATCACCTGCATTCCCAGTTGTGGTGAGGAGGGAGTCTGCGAAAGATGAACCCATGGGTAGAGGACAATCCTGTTTGTCTTCACCTGTCTTGCAACGCTCTCTATCTCCTTTGCAGCTGATGACGCCACCTCTTCTGCGGGTTCGTCGCCCTCCTCTATGCTCATGAGCGCCACTAGACATTCTTCTACCCTGCGCTTTCCCTTCTCGGTCTCCTCTGCTGACTTGAGTGCCTTGGAAAGCGGCTCGTATTCAATGAAATCCGAGTGTATCAGGAGTAATTTCAATTCTCACACCTTTCTTCTGCTACTAGTTGGAGAAAAAAGTAATAAAACAGTTTGTTATTTCCTCTTGAACCTTGCCTGGAAGAAGCGGAGCTTCTCCGGCTCGTATGTGAACTCAACAGCCCCTATGCTGTCCCTCTTCTCATAGAGGTTGATTACTGAGTTCGCAACCACATCCATGTGCGAGTTCGTGTATACCCTTCTGGGTATCGTCAGCCTCACCATCTCCAATTTGGGATGCCTGTTCTTTCCCTCGGCATCCCTGCCTGCAGAGACTATGCCTCTCTCCATTCCCCGGACGCCGCTATCTATGTATAGCTCGGCTGCAAGTGATTGCGCTGGGAAGTCATCCTGTGAGAGATTGGGGAGGAACCTCTTCACATCTATGAAGATTGCGTGTCCTCCGATTGGGGTCACTATGGGAATGCCTGCATCAAGGAGCTGGTTTCCCAAATGTTCTACTTGCATCACCCTCGCTCTTATGTAATCGTAGTTCATGGAGTCCTCGATGCCTCTTGCTAATGCTTCCATGTCCCTGCCTGCCATTCCCCCGTATGTGTGGAGCCCTTCGTAAATCACCACTTGCTCGCGCATCTTCTGTATGGTCTTCTCGTCATTTGAGGCAAAGAAACCGCCTATGTTCACAAGGCAGTCCTTCTTTGCACTCACTGTCGCGCCATCGCTGTATGAGCACATCTCTCGAACTAAGTCTGGAATTGATTTTTCCGAGTAACCCGGCTCCTGCCTTTTCACAAAGTATGCATTCTCCACTATCCGGGTGGCATCGAATATCACGTCGATTCCGTTATCATGAGCCATGTTGTAGACTTCCTTCAGGTTCTTCATGGAGATGGGCTGCCCGCCTGCCATGTTCACGGTCTCTGCAACTGAGATATATGGTATCTTGTCAGCGCCTTTCTCATCAATGAGTGCTTTGAATTTCTTCAGGTCTACATCGCCCTTGAAAGGGTTTTTGCTGCTCGGGTCGTGCGCATCATCGATTATCACATCAACGAATGTCCCTCCCGCGAGCTCCTGGTGTAGCCTCGTTGTGGTGAAATACATGTTTCCCGGAATGAAGTCGCCTTTCTTTATCTTTATAATTGAAACGAGGTGCTCGGCGCCCCTGCCCTGGTGAGTTGGGACGAAATGTTCGTATCCGTAGTATTTTCGGATTGCGTCACTTAAATGGTAGAAATTCCTGCTGCCCGCATATGCCTCGTCCCCGAGCATTATGCCTGCCCACTGGTAATCGCTCATCGCAGATGTTCCGCTGTCAGTGAGAAGGTCGATGTAAACGTCCTCTGATTTTAACAGAAATGTATTGTAACCCGCTTCCTCCGCTGCCTTCTCCCTGTATTCCTTAGTCGTCATCCTGAGAGGTTCGACTGATTTTATTTTATAGGGCTCTGCCCATACGTCGTTGGCCATGGTATCACCTTGGAATAATAGGAGATATTTTGGGGAGTAGTTATTATAAATTCTAGCTGCATAGTGGATACTTGAGGCGAGTTTTATGGTTGAATTGAAATCACTAGGCAATGCAAAATGGGAAATCCAAAAAGAGGGGGAGATGAATGTCCCGGTCAGGATCTATGGGAGGGAAAACATAGTAAACATGATGAAGGGGGGGAGGACTTTCAAGCAGGCAATGAATGTTGCGGAACTTCCCGGGATTGTGAACGCCTCTTTCGTGATGCCCGATGGGCATGAAGGGTATGGGTTCCCGATAGGGGGGGTGGGTGCTTTTGACCCCGAGAATGGAGGGGTTGTTTCCCCAGGCGGAGTAGGGTATGATATTAATTGCCTTGCCTCTGGCTCGCGAATTCTGACTGGGTTTGGGTTTACGATGCCTATAGAAAAATTCGCTGAACAGTTCCGGTCGTTTGATGTCTCAGGTAATTGTTTGGTTAGTGTTCTGGGAAGTGCCCTTTCAGTATGTTCACTTTCGAATAAAGAAATTATTTCCGGAAAACCTGTTGCTTTTATATCGAAAAAAGCGGATAAGAGGATGCTCGAAATTACAACAGAATGTGGAAAAAGCTTGGTTTGTTCAGAAGACCATCCGATTCTGACATACACAGGTATGAGAAACGCTGGAGAACTTAGTAATAGGGAAGGGATAGGAGTAACTTTCTTCAAAGGGGTCGAATTCGACAGGCAAACGATTGGAATGAACGTTGAGGAGACTGCAATATATGCTAAAGTCTTTGGTTACTTGTTGGGGGATGGTTCGCTTTCTGAATCAGGAGGAAAACTGCGAGCGTGCGCATATGGGCAACATGAAGATTTGAAATGGATGAAAAGAGATGTTGGGCGACTTGGGTTCCATGCGCATCTCCTTGAAAGGAAGCGAAATCATTCAATAGAAACACAATATGGCAGGAAGGAATTTGTTTCCGAGTGTGCAGAGTTGCATGTATACTCGCAGGAATTCGCTAAGAGACTTATTTCCCTTGGAATGCCCGTTGGGAAAAAGACCTCTATGGAGTTCAGGGTGCCGGAGTGGATAATGAAATCTCCAAAATGGGTGAAAAGACTGTTTTTGGCAGGATTTTTTGGGGCGGAACTCAGCACCCCTGCAACGCACACAAAAACTGGATTCTATTCACCTATACTCTCGCAGAACAAGAACGTAGAGAATGTCGAAAATGGACGAATGTTCCTCATCGATATAATGAAGCTGCTGGAGGGATTTGAGATAGATACCACGAAACTTGCACAGCGTAATGAATACAGAAACAAGAAGGGGAACGTCGTAAGACTACGGCTTGAGATCTCCGGAGCCGAAGAGAACCTATTGAGACTTTACCAGATGATAGGGTTCGAATATTCTAAGAAGAAAAAAACGATTGCAGAGATAGCAACTTTCTACATTCTGAGAAAAAAGGAACATCTTTCAATGCGCATGGAAACGGCCAAGAGAACTCGCGAGCTTAAGAAAAAAGGTCTTTCCTTACGTGAGATTCAGGACACCCTCTGCTCTGATTTTGCGAACGCTAGGTTCGTTGAAAGAGCATATTACGAAAAATGTGGTCAGCGGATACATCAGAAATTCGAGTCATTTGCCTCTTTCAAAAGAAGGAAGTTAAGAGAGATCGAAGAACATGGGATAATGTTTGATGGGTTAGTTGGGATAAGGGAAGTTCCATATTCCGGAGAGGTATACGATTTTTCCATTGCCAAAACACATAACTTTATTGCAAATGGAATCCTAGTTTCGAACTGCGGAGTCAGGCTCATTCTTACAAACATGAAAGCAAGCGAGGTAAGGCCAAAAATAGGAAACGTGATGAACAATCTTTTCAAGAACGTGCCTTCAGGGGTCGGGAGCAAGAGCAAACTGAGGCTGAGCAGAGAAGAGCTGTCTGAAGCTATTAGCAGAGGAGTGGGGTATGTTATAGAGAAAGGTTACGGGTGGCCAGAGGATGCGAAGCATATTGAGGAGGATGGTGTGATGCCTGGCGCAGACCCCTCGAAAGTAAGTGATAAGGCACTGAAAAGGGGCATGCCGCAGTTCGGGACACTTGGGGCAGGAAACCATTTCCTAGAGGTGCAGGAAGTGGAGCAGATACTGGATGAAGAGAAAGCAAATGCGTTCGGGCTGGAGAAGGGGCAGGCAGTGATTATGCTCCACTGCGGCTCAAGGGGTTTTGGGCATCAGGTCTGTGATGATTATGTGAAGGTGATGATGGGAGCTGCAAAGAGATATGGGATACATCTGCCTGAAAGGGAGCTCTGCTGCGCGCCGCTGGATTCTAAGGAGGCGCAGGATTATCTTGGTGCTATGGCGTGCGCTGTCAACTATGCATTCTGTAACAGGCAGGTTATGACTCACTGGATAAGGGAAACGTTTGCAGATATGTTCGGGAAAAAAGCTGATGAGCTTGGGATGAAGGTTGTTTATGATGTGTGTCACAACATTGCCAAGTGGGAGAACCACGATGTTGGCGGAAAGAAGAAGAGACTCTGTGTGCACAGGAAGGGGGCAACTAGGGCGATGGGCCCTGGGAGAGAGGAGGTTCCGGGGGATTATAGAACAGTTGGGCAGCCAGTATTGATTCCAGGAAGCATGGGTACTGCATCATATGTGCTTGCAGGGGTAGAAAGCGCAAGTGAATGCTTCTTCTCAACGTGCCATGGGAGCGGACGGGTGATGAGCAGGGGTCAGGCGATTAGGACATACAACGGGGGTCAGGTGAAGAGCGAACTTGAGCACAGGGGAATAGCCGTGAGGGCAACAGATAACCGCTCCATATCCGAGGAGGCACCCGGAGCATACAAGAATGTGGATGATGTTGTTGGGAGCGTTCAGGACTCTGGGATCTCGAAAATAGTGGCCAGATTGGTGCCAATGGGTGTTGCGAAGGGATAAGTTTCGCATTTTGGGGCAAAGGTATTTAAATGTTATTTACTAAATGATAGTTTACTAAAGTATGAAACAGTATGAATCGGTATGAAGTGGGGGGTGTAAACACTCAATCCTATTGCAGACGACCACACCGTCTCCTTCGCCTTCGGTTGCCGTACTATAGATACCTGGTGCGGCATTCCGAATGGCGTCCTAATTTTATGAACCAAATTCTGAATTAAAAGCTGAGTCTAGTTCTTCGCAGTATTCTTTGGCATGACACCATTCGGAAGAAGTTACTAGGACATCATTACACATTTCGCATCTCTCATCTTCAGAACAAGCACTGTAGTTCATTTTCGCGGAGTTACAACTCTGTTCAATATCGTTCCACTCAACAACTTCGAATTCAGAAACTTCGATATGTTCGTACTCCTTTTCAAGAATAACGCAATTCTCGCAAGTGAACGATTCTTTTTTCAATTCACCCTTAACTCTCACCATAGTATGCTCTTCCAGTTTAGAGATGTCCTCTCCACAGACTGAAATGAACTTCCCTTTTAGGTCTATAATGATATAGGGGCATGATTGTTTTATTGCTGGCGGGTAATTCACACGAATACTAGATTCGGATAATTTTCCAGTATAGTCCCATTCTTTTGATTCCGTTTTTTGGAAATGGGAGAGGCAGAGCTCCTTGTAGATTTCCTGCCCTATTTCCTCGCACAATGAGGAATCCCCAAGAAGTTTGGCTACTTTGCTGTAACATAGGTCTTT
>JBDRKD010000101.1:0-2940 GCA_043814255.1 Microcaldota archaeon | reverse complement strand
CACCACCAGCATTACCACCCAGGATTTTTGCTGAGATAATCGGTTTATTAAGATTGACTGTAAGTGTCTGTGACATTCTGTTACCGGTTTATCATTCTAAGTTTACCTTCCTGATTGGCATCCCGCAGCGGACCGACAACTTCTTCTCTCGCATCAAGAACTTCTTTTTCCAGCGGCTCCTGCATCAGTGAAGTTTCTTCGTCAAGCATAGCCACAGCCCGCTCAGACATATTTGAGCGTATCTTTTGTACGATATCTTCATCTGCTCCATGAAGCGCCAAAGCTAATTTTCCAGAATCCACGCTTCGCAGCACCTCCTGCAAAGACCTGTCCGCAATTGACGTTATATCTTCCCACGTTATCATCAAAGCCCTTACTTTTGAGCCGATTTCCTCATCGTGTTTGCTGATTTCATCAAGCAGTTGGTCTCGCAGGTCATTTTCCAGACCACTTAACACAATAGCCAGTTTTCGTAAAGTCTGCTCCGGTCTCTCCACGAGGGTTTCTCCTTTGAAACTCTTCAGCCGGTTGGTAATCGTAGATGCCATTCGCTGTTTAACTCCGCTGCCCATTGTTTCCGGATTCGTCATCTTGCACACAGCCTTAAGACGAGCTTCTTTGTTCAAGAGCGACAGAACCTCCTGGCTTTTCTTCGGAGGCAGTTCCGATAGTACCACTGCGATCGTTTGTGGGTGTTCGCCCTCCAGAGCAAGAACCAATTCATCTGTGCCGGCCGAACGAATATCCCAAAACAGGTCCTTTTGTTCTGTAGCTTTTTTTACCTGCGATTGAATTTGCTCCACCTTTTCTTTATCAAGAATTTTTACAAGCATTTCGTTGAGAAAAGTTTTCATATTAAATTTATAAGTTTGCTCTTGTTGAAGTGAGCTACAGAACTCCTGGGCAACCTTCGCCTGTTCCTTATCATCGCGATGTTCGGATGCATCGATTCGCGCAAGCTCCATAGCAATCTCCTGAATCTCTTCGGCGCTGAGCCCCTTAAGCAGCTCAGCAGCAGTCGCAGCATCCAGACTCATCAATAACATCGCAGCTTTTTGTTTACCCGTCAACATCGCTTACTTAATCCCTCTATTGAACTTTTTGCACTAAGGCAATTTGTTAAGCAAACACTTGCTATAGGTCGAACCGCTTAACATTATCAACCTTTTTTTCCAATTTATTCAACAACGACCGACAGTTGCAAAGCATCAGAATGCGCCTTTGTGCCCCTGAAAAAAATTAGTTCATTTCAAGTCGGTCAAAGTTATTACTTTTCCTGGACTGATACTTATCATTCTTGAATAAATGCAAGCTCACTTTTCTCATTCATTTCGCGCAAAACCCGGACAATCTTTCCTCTGGCATCTTCAATATCTTCATTCCCGGGAGCCGATACAAGTGATGCCTGCTCATCTAAAGCGGCAACGGCCCGCTCAGAGAGATTAGACCTTATTTTTTGTATAATCGCTTCATCTGCCTCGTGTAACGCCAACGCCAGTTTATTTGCATCAACTCCTTTCAAAACCTCTTGCAGTGACCTGTCCGTCACATGCGGTATGTCCGCCCAAATTATCATTAATTCTGCAACCATTTCACCGGCCCGGGGGTCTTTGCCATGTATCGCATTGAGCAGGCCATCCCGAATCTCTTTACCGAGATCTCGCACAATCACAGCTACTTTCCTCAAAGACTGTTCGGACCAGGACGGCAAAGACTTATCAGTGCGACCAGCAACGAGAGATTCAAGACGTTCGCAAACCGCTTCTGCTATTAATGCTTTTGCTTCGGCCGTCATCTTCTTGCAACTGCTCATCCTGCCGGCAACACTGACCCTGGTGCCACCATCCAAAAAGTTAAGCACCTCCATCATTTTTTTTGCCGGCAATTCCGATAAGACAACTGCAGTAGTTTGAGGATGCTCATTCGCCAGAACCAAAGCTAAGGTTTGCGGATCAACGGAACGAATAGATATGAGAGGATCACGGTTGCACAAGACTTCCTGTATCTGGGCCTGAATCTGCCCTGCCTTCTCTTCACCTACCGTACTTTTCAGCACTTCGTCGAGAAAACCGTTGAGCTGAAATGTTTCCCTTACCTTCAAAGAATGGTGGAACTGGCGTACAATTTTAGTGCTCTTGCTGCTGCTTTTAAAATCGGCGGCATCCAGATATGCCAGCTCTACC
Source organism: Microcaldota archaeon (assembly GCA_043814255.1). Taxonomy (GTDB): domain Archaea; phylum Micrarchaeota; class Micrarchaeia; order Burarchaeales; family JAKAKT01; genus CAZYPB01. Next base: position 757 of record JBDRKD010000101.1, on the reverse strand, counting down.
GCCAATTCCTGGACGACCTCAGCATCGAGACCCTTTACCAGCTCAACAGCAGTGGCGGCATCCAGGCTCATCAACAACATTGCAGCTTTTTGTTTACCCGTCAATGCCAATTATTTACCCCCCTTTTTCTTCAATCCAACTGGTAAATAATTGTTTGACACGTTCGGGATTATTCTCCAGAGCACTGGCTATCTGTCTGCGTAATACCAGCGGTTCCGATACCCCCGCTCCACCTGGGAGAAGACCGCCGATCCCCTCACTTCCGGGAAGCTGCGCAGGCCCGGCTTCCATTTTCACTTTTCTCTTTGCACCTCTGAACATGCGAAGAACAAGCAGTGCGCAGACAGCCATAATCCCCAGCGAAGCCTGGCGTGCAATCGCTATGAAATCAAGCCCGGCTGCCACCTCTTCGTCCAGCAACGACTTATCCGGTCGATGAAACCTGGCGTTAACCACTTTAAGAGAATCTCCACCTGCAAGATCCAAACCGAGCGCATTTTCAATGAGTTTTTCCACGTCATTAGGATCCATTGCATTTGCAACCTGTCCGCCGGAACCTGCTTCATTCGAATCGGGGGGCGACAAGTCAACAACAGCAGCAACCGACAGAGATATTATTTCCCCGGGTAAAATGACCTCCTGCTTAACGGTCTTGCCGACCTCATATTCGGTTGTAATTGTTTCATCCTTTTTTATGCTGCCCGGTGTGGCCTTGCCTCCAGATGATTCACTGCCGGCCCCCGTTTCGGAATTATTT
>JBDRKD010000100.1:0-10197 GCA_043814255.1 Microcaldota archaeon | reverse complement strand
CTGGGAGAGGAGCTCGGAAAGGACCTCAACGACTAAATCCTCAAGCGTATCCGCACTGCATTCGAATTCGAATGAATCGTCTCCCTTCACCTCTGCTATTGCATCGAACATCCCCTGCGCTGCACTTTCGAGAGCCTCTGGAAAATTTGACCCCATGGCCTCAATGAAAAGATCTGCCTTATGCTCTAGGTATTTATATGGCATAGATTCACTTGCTCTTCAGTGGTGATTTTAGTATTGCGAGTGCGAGAACCAGAGCCGAGATTCCTGTTGAAAGTCCTATGAAAATCGCCTGTTCGGTCGATATACTTATCTCATACTCTGGAAGAGAGCCTGGGATGCTCAGATACATGAACATCGGAAATAAGAGGAACAGGAGCCCGATTGCGATAAGGGAATAGACCAGTATGTTTTTGATATCACCAATGGTGTAGAATAGGTAGGAGAGAACAGCTACCCCGATTGTGAATATCGGTGCCATGGCCTCAGGACCAACACCAACCATGTCTAGAAGGATGAGAACTGCAAGCGAAAGGACAAACCCGCAGATGAAGGATATGAGACTGAGGTTCAATCTTGTCTGTGTTACCATTGATTGGGTATATTCACTCGGAGGTTTAAAAAAACTACCCAGAAACCTTCATGCTTGGTGTTCCACATTATAGATACTAGCTGCCAAGAGTTTGGGCTGTAGCGATAAAAAAATAGTGGGGTTACAGGGATTTTTGGGCGGCCGAACCCTTAGGTTCTTTCTTTTCCCGGGGGTTTTCTTTCTTCCAAGAAAGAAAAGGCCCGAACCCTGATTTGCAGGTATCTCCTAGCGCATCACGAATCAGCGCTCCAAATGTCATGTCATTCCTCGGAAGAGGTCATAATACCTGCATAAGCACCACAGCAAATGGCACACTCTGTTGAGTGCGGACTGGAGCCTGCCGTGCTGCCAAGTTACACCATAACCCCATTGCTCAGTATATGTCGCATAATAGTCTTTAAAGATTTCCACTGGTTAAAATCCGCTGTCAATAACACATCCGCTTTAGACTGGAATATAGGAAGTGGGCTGATTTTATTATCATACTTATCTCAGCGTTCTCATCCGGTGTGTGGAGGTTTTCCCTGCATCCCCCGGAAACTACAAATATGCGCTTTACCATGAGCTCTTTTTGAAGATAGGATAACATATGGGAGTAGAACACATGAACCCTCTTTGTGTGTCTGCCCTCTAACATCTTTAGAAAATCCTCGCTCTGCGTGTATGCAGCTCTGTTTGAGGAGATGATTTCTGCCTTCCTGTTGATTGTTGATTCTACCATGCGCCGAGCATCCTCCGGTGTGTTATTCGCAACAATGCGAAAATCAACAAGCATATACCCAGCATCAAGGCTAAGGTAAGTCGGCGCGCATGTTGGCCTTGCATTCACTCCGGCTATCTGAACTGTTTTAAGACCTCGGTTAAGTTTCATTATGTTGCCTATGAGCCTAAGTGTCTCGAGTGAGTTTTCATGGTATGATGAAGGCACCGATATATCCTCTATTGAGACTACCCTGAAGCCGCTGTTCTTCTTGTGCCATGCCCTTACGAGCTTCCGCAGGTTTGTTTTCCCAATAGTCTCTGAGTTTACGGATATATAGCCGTGTGATGGGATGATGTTTGTGACTGAAGGGCTCATGATCCCATCTTTGATTGCACCGGCCTGTGCATCTACGATTTCGCACCCGCGCGAATTAAGATATGAGGTAATGCTCTTCATCCCCTGAAAGACGCTGAGTCCTTTCCAAGGTTGTGCTGCGTGGCATGACTGACCGAGAAGGTGAATCCCATATGCCTTTTGGAGTTCTCCCTTCTCGCCACTTATCTTTATTCTCATAAGAACCCTTCCTGCTGATGAAACGCCTATGCATATCTTCCCACTGTCATCGGATGTCGGCTCGCCGCAAACCCCCGCCCATATTCTGAGCCCTTTGAGTCTCTTTATCCTGCCCTTCTTGAATGAGTTTATGAAACGGAGGAATCCCTTTGCTTCTGATGTGGTGGCCTCCTCGCCGGAATCGAGAACTATGAGGAGGTTTCTTTTTAATGGATAGAACCTGGAGAATGTGGCAAGCCTCTTTGCGGCATAGAGTATTTCTGAAATGCCTGCTTGCGCGTCTGAGGAACCTCTGCCCCACACCCTGCCGTCCTTGATATAGACCTTCTGGCCTTCCTCTGGTGGAACCACGTCCATATGTATCTCGTAGAGCACAGTTTCCTTGCTCGACCCCCTTATTATGCCGATGACGTTTCCATACCTGTCAACCCATGATTCTATCCCAAACGTCATGAGGATGCTTGAGAGATACTTGGCCTTATGCTCCTCATGTCCGGTCACGCTCGGCATCTCGAGAAGCTTCACGAGTGAGGAGATTGGTGTTTCCGGACCGAATAATTCAAAGAGGAAATTTGCGGCTGCTGAAATGTAGTCATCTGATTTATTCGCCAAGGAAGAAGCACCCTTGAGTCTTCTCAGTAGTTCATTAGTCACGTAGGTGGAACATGTGAGTAGTGGGTTCTTCTCCATTCTGCGGACAACGTCTTTCCCAACGCGATCTGGGTTTGTAAAATAGGATGCACGCATTATATTGCTTATTAGATTCTTCTTGATTTTGTTGACCATGTTCCCAACATGCGTGATTTGAACAACCCTAGCGGGTCTCCATGAGTTTTATTATATGATATCCGAATTGGGTCCTTATTGGAAGAGACACTTGGCCCGGCTCAAGGGCAAATGCGGCGTCCTCAAATTCCTTGACCATCTGACCTCTTTTGAAAAATCCCAAGTCCCCGCCATTCCTATTGCTTGGGCATGAAGAGAATTTCCTTGCGAGTTCAGCAAAATCTTTGCCTGACTTCAATTCATTAAGTATATGGTCAGCCTCTTCAAGCTTTGAAACCAGAATGTGACTTGCCCTAATCTCATCCATAGGATACACCTCTCGATTATGGTAACGAATAAATATGCCTTATTATTTCTTCAAGCACAATGTTTTCAAACCCTTCGTTCACATGAACGCTTGCGGCGATATCGTGCCCTCCCCCTGACTCTATGGAGTTTATCAGCTCTCGCTTGATGTCGGATATTATTGCGTTCGCGTCAAAACCTCGCTCCCTCGCTTCTGTATTGGCCCTTAAGGAAATCAGTTTTCCTGAATATCCTATTGTCACCAATGGACCGGACATTTCGGACGCCATATAATCGTGGAGAACCCCGCATATCAACCCTTTTCCTGGGAACGCGCGTGGGCGAACTGCCTTCTGTAGATTTGTAATGCATAACCTGAAACCGTTTGACAGTTCTTTGACTTTGAGTGATTCCTTTGCCACCCGCAGTGCATTCTCAAGCTTACTTGATGCCTGCATATACAACGAATTCAACATAGGCTCATCAGATAGGATTCCGGAATAGAATTCCAATGTGTTCGGAAATTTTGAATACTTTCCAAGATAATCCAACACCAGGGCTTTCCTGATCGACTCCCGTTCGTGTGTCATGAGGTCGCTCTTATCCCCAGCAAGGGATATTTTCTGCAGTATGGATATATTCTCTGCACCCATGGATTTGGAAACCTCTCCTGAGAGAAGGCCTGCGGTGTATGATGAGCTTGCACTTACTGTCGCTGGCGAGACAATGCAATCGACCATCTCGGAAACGTCTGGGGACAGGGGATGGTGGTCTATGAGAACTGTTTCCACACCAGCCCCTCTGAGGATATCGAGTGAATCTGTGTTCTCTGGACCCGAACCCATATCGACTAAGATGAAAAGTGGGATCCCGGTGGATTCCCCGAACGATCTGAGCATGTTGATATCCCTTAGTGTGTCCTGTAATTGATAGGTCGCGCCACCATTCTGGAATGAAATGAATCTTCCGGCACCTTTCCTTATGGGTCGTGCAATCGAAAGGGCGGCGCAGATACCATCGGCATCGCAGTGGTATCGGAGAACTATTGGTCTCAAGAGGAAGTGGGCGAGTAGTATGCGTTTTGCGCATTCTAGAATTGATGGGTGTATGGAGTTCATGATAGCATCCTGTATCAATGGTGGGCTCTCAAGAGGAATAGATTTTGATTCAATAAAGGCATCAATGCGCTTTGAGATGTCACCCGTATCCTTAACTTGGGCGATGTCTTTGACACGCATCTCAATAGATGCTTTTCGTTTCGTAACTCTTCCGCTAGCAGTTAATATCGAATCCAATAACAGCTGGTCTGGTGTAGAAACATCCAACATGCCGCTGTCGTCAAGGATAGTGGAGACGAATACGCCCCTCCTTTCAAAAGTCCGGATAACCTTTCCGCTTATTGAACATTCCTGGCCATCTTGAAGGTCGGCTATCTTGGTTATGTCCTGCATCGTTCAATATGGTGGTGGGAAAGTTATTAAAATTCCCATTATAAAAAGTAAGAGAGGGATTTCTATGGAAGCCAAGATATTGAACTATAGAAGAGGAAGGCATACAGAACATACGGATCAATTCATCATATCTGTTAAGGGAGTGGCCACGAGAGAGGGTGCCGCGAAACTCATTGGTAAAAAGATATTCTGGGAAACACCGGCCAAACGGAGAATTGGTGGAAAGATAACGCGCACCCATGGCAATTCCGGGGCAGTTATCGCAAGGTTTGAGAAAGGCCTTCCTGGGCAGGCACTTGGCACTGACGCCATCTTGGAGTAATTAGTTTTAAGCTTTCTCTGCAGCTCGGGAGCATATGCGATAGAAGAGGAGTAAAATCACTAGTACTATTGCTATTGAGGTTCCGGCAACAGTCCATGGGGAGGAGACGAATGCCCAGACGGATGCGATGAATGAGAGTGCTATGCTTATTGAGTTTGTCTTTGATTCGAGGTAATCAACGCACTCTTGATAATATCTCTCCCCAAACAGCGATTTGCAATCACGTTCGTCCTTAGGGGCCATTGTCTCATAAAGCCTCTTTCTGCATGATTCCTGATAGTTTAGCGGGATGGAACTGCATGCTGTTATCTGGCCAGGGTTTTTGTGTGTTACATAATAGACATAACACTCTTCCTTGAAATCCGGTTCCAATTCTCCACATGCTGTTGCATTGTCGTTTCCTTCGTAAGTGATGCGTGCATAACAAAGAGCGTGGTATTGTACATAGAGCACGTCGCATTCCCTGTAGCTTTGGGCATGCGTTTCTGCAAACGCGAGAAAACACTGGTCTCTAAAATAGACGGATTTTATATTATTACACTGTTCTGGTTGCTTTGCCTTGCCGAGATAGCAGCCATCCCTCTCTTCAGAAACCATCTCCTCGCATTCGAGTATCAGACTCGCAAACAGATATGGCACCAGCAATAAGATCAGGAGTATGAACACGGAACGCATGGATAGCTATTAACAAACGGATATTTTAATTGTTCAGTCTAATATCCACTCATGAGATGCTCTGCGCTCGTGAGCGGCGGCAAGGACGGATGGTTCGCTGTCTGGTATGCCATCTCAAGCGGTCTCTCGGTAGAGGGGATTCTCACTTTCACCCCTGAAAAAAAAGACTCATTCATGTTCCATGGAATCAACACGGAACTTGTGCGGAGGCAGGCGAAACTCTCTGGCATCCCCTGCTCGCTTGTCGCCAGCTCTGGCAATAAGGAAGATGACGAATGCACCCTTGTTTCTGAATTCATAAGATTAAAGCATGATGGTTTTGAGGGGGTTGTTACAGGGGCCATTGAAAGCGAATACCAAAGAGAACAGATTGAGATTGCATGTATTGAGTCCGAACTTGTCCACTTCGCACCGCTCTGGCACCGGGATAATGGGTTATTGCTCGATGAGATGATGGATAGCGGACTTGATGCCATCATAGTTTCCGTTGCTGCGGATGGCATGGGGAAGGAATGGCTTGGAAAACGATTGAGTGAATGTAAGGAGAGTTTGTTGAAGTTAAGCGCAGAGAGGATGATCTCGCCAATTGGCGAGGGGGGGGAGTTTGAGACGTTTGTTGTGGATTCTCCTTTATTTGAAAATGGTATTCTGATTAAGGAGACGGATGTTGTGTGGAGTGGGAGTTCTGGTCTCCTGAACATAAAAGAAGTGGGGCATGCACGTACATAATTGCTTATTCTGCCATTCTTTCGAGTTTCTCTATTATGTCGTCGAGCTCCTTCTTCCAGTAATCCGAAGGCCGCAGGGTAAATGAGGAGGTACCGTTAGTCGGGATGCTCGTGCGTATTGTGATCTTCTGGGATGTTTTTCCAAGAGTTAGGTTTGCGATTATGTTGGTGGGGATTGTTCCGCTTACTGGAATCTCTACGACTGCCCCCCAGGGAGTCCTTCCAGACACTGTTCCACTTAGGGGTATGTCAGTACTTAGGGGTATCTGAATTGTTTCTTCTATCGCATCGCTCACAGGGATAATTGCCTCAACTGTTGTTGTCGATTTCACAGAACCCCGAATATCAATATCTGAGTTCCTTATCGCACGGACATCATCCGCTATTGCCCTCAGTTCCTCGGACGACGATTGTGGTTGGGGGGAGGTTGCGCTAAAGAGGACTATGCAGAACGCGATGATGCTTATCACGAGTGCGACAGAGGATAATATCAGCGGGAGTTTTGCCGGTATCTGCCCGCCGGGTTCTTTTTGAGGAGAGATTCTTTTTGGGAAATCGAATGTCTGCTTCTTTTGCTGTTGCACTTTTATCAGTTGTTTCAACTCGCCCCAAGAGTTCTGTTGCGGCGTTGCCTCTGACGTCAGGTGTTGTGGTTCTTGGGGTTGTTGCTCTTGTGGTTGTTCTTGTTCTTGCGACTTTTCTTGTTGCTGTGGCCAGGGTTGTGGTTGTGGCTGTGGCTGTTCTTGGGGTTGTTCTTGGGGTTGTTCTTGTGGCTGTTGCGGCTCATCAAGCGATTGCTCTGCTCTCTTCTCATCTGCGGAAGATTTCGAAGACTCTATTATCTGGCTGAGTTTCTTCTTCTCATCATCAAGCATCTAAGTCCCCTCATCCCAAGAAGATATATAATCGAGCTGCTCTTTTGTGAGCCTTGATAGTTTTATATCGTGTGACGCTAGAGCAAGTTTTGCGACATAATCATCTATCGAAACCGGAACGTCATGCACTCCGTTCCTAAGGTTGTGTTTGAAAAGATATTCCAGTGAGAGTGCCTGGATGCCGAAACTCCCATCCATGATTTCTATGGGGTGCCCCTGGCCTGTTGGTTGGGATAGGTTGACTAGCCTCCCACCAGCGAGCAGATAGAGCTTCCTCGCGTCCTTGAAAACGAATTCCTCAAGATTAGTTTTGATCTCATTATGTCCTATGCTCTGTGTATGCAGGTATTCCTTGTCTATTTCGTTGTCGAAATGTCCGGAGTTGGCCAGTATTGCACCTGATTTCATGAGTTTCATGTGCTCTGCGCCTATGGCGTTCTTGCATCCGGTTGCGGTTATGAATAGGTCTCCAATCCTTGATGCCTCCTTCATGTTCATGACCCTGTAACCGGTATAGAGAGCCTCAAGGGCCTTTTGTAGGCCAGATGGTTCGTCCTCCCGAATCTTGTTCTCGATCTCAACAACTATCACATTCGCCCCAAGGCCCCTCAGCCTATCCGCAATACCTCTCCCACACCAACCGAAACCGACAACGACGGCGTTCTTTCCAGCAATAACTAGGTTCGTCGCTCTCATTATCCCCTCCAATGTAGATTGGCCTGTGCCGAACCTATTATCGAAGAGATATTTTGAATATGCGTTATTGACAGCCATTACGGGGAACTCTAGTTTCCCATCTTTCTCCATTGCCCTCAACCGCGTGATGCCTGTTGTTGTCTCCTCGCACCCGCCCTTAATGTTTTCCAAAAGCTCTCTTCTCTTCGTATGTAACATGAATATCTGATCGCATCCATCATCTATCACTGCGTGTGGCTCGCTGTCCAGAACTGTACTTATGTTCTCGTAGTATTCCTTGTTCGACTGTCCCGCCCATGCATAGACCTTGATGCCCTTCCTTGCAAGTGCCGCTGCGATTGAATCATCTGTAGTAATTGGATTGCAGCTGCATGAATAGACTTCCGCGCCTCCTGATTTAAGTGTCTCCAATAGCACACCTGTCTTCTTTTCCAGATGAAGGCATGTGCCGATACGGAGGCCATTGAAAGGCTTCTCCTTCTCAAAACGAGAACGTATGACTGAAAGAATTGGCATTCTCTTTCTTGCCCAACTGAGTTCCTTCTCACCGCTCTTGGCAAGCTTCGGGTCTTTTATCTTTACCATAACATCACAATTTTAATAGAGGCTGTAGATTATTAATTGTGGTGGTTTTGTGAAAATCATAAGGAATGGTAGGAGACGGGATATGAAGAGCATCTGGTACGATCGCGGTCTTAAGCTGATCGACCAAACGCTTCTACCTGAAAAGCTCCTTGTCAAGAGATTGGATGATGAGAGGGGGGTTGCCGAAGCAATACGCAGTATGAGGGTAAGGGGTGCTCCTGCGATAGGGGTTGCTGGTGCGTATGGGGTTGCTATTGCGGCGAAGAAAGGGAGGGCGAGGAGCGCTGCGAGATTGCTGAAGGCAGCGAGACCGACAGCTGTGGATTTGAAGAATTGTGTTGATGAGGTGTTGGGGGAGAAAAGTGCGAGGAGCATGATGGGGAAAGCAGATGAGATATGCGAGAGGGTTGTGGGTGCCTGCAAAAAAATCGGGGAGGACGGGGAGAAGTTGATTGGAAAACAAGCGAGAATCCTCACTCATTGCAATGCAGGTGCTCTTGCAACAGTTGATTGGGGGACTGCGCTTGCCCCCATAAGAGTTGCGCAGAGGAAAGGAAAAAAGCCGTTTGTCTTCGTTGATGAGACCAGACCGCGATTGCAGGGAGCACTTACTTCCTGGGAGCTGCTTAACGAGGGAATCAGGCACAGGGTCATTGTTGATAATGCCCGGGGATATTTCATGAGACGAGGCGAGATAGATTCTGTAATTGTTGGTGCGGACAGGGTGGTTGTGAACGAAGGGTGCATTGTGAATAAGATAGGCACCTACGGCGCTGCCGTTATTGCAAAAGAGAACAACATCCCATTCTATGTCGCCGCGCCACTTACAACTTTTGATTGGACCTCAGGTAAAAGCGACGTGAAGATTGAGGAGAGGAGTGAAAGAGAGGTGCTTGGGATTGATGTCAATGGGAGGGGCTTCCCGAAAAAGGCAAAGGCCTTCAATCCGGCGTTCGACATCACGCCTGCAAAGTACATCACCAGGATTATCTGCGAGAAGGGCGTTTACAAGCCAGAGGATCTGAGAATGATCTTGAGTGATTAGCGCTTATTCTTTTTGAGTTCCTTCTCCAAAAGCACGGGCAATAGCTTGGCTTCTGCTCTCCTAAGCCTCTCCTGGAATGCCCTCATCGAGAGGTTGCTGCAGAGTGCAAGCTCCTCAAGGTTGACTTTTCTCGGCCATGAGTAGTAGCCCTGGGAAAGCGCTGTGTTCAGGGCCTGCTTTTGCTTTGATGTCAGTTTAACTGAGGATCTTTCCTGGTCGTAATCCCCTATCCTGAGTATCTTGAGTTCCCCTATGTCGGATAGTTCCTGTAGCATCTTCTTCATTCGATCAGGATCTGTTGCTATCACATCGTGTATCTCGTAACCCCTCTGAACTGTTATCGGTTTTGAATAGAGTATGTTGCTCTGAATTACCTTGTCATAGCTAGAGCTCTTCGCCTTTGTCCTCCAGAGAACAAGCGCCTCGGTATCTGCTTTCTTTAGAATAGAACAGGAGAGCCTGTGTTCCCTTTTTATTGATTTCAGGTATTTCTCAAGCTCTGCGTTATCTGGTGCAGTGATGTTCCAGAGTATCTCGTATTCCACCATGCCCTCCTTTCTTCTCAGGTAGTTCACAGGGCTCATCTGCTCGAACTTGAGTTCAGGTTGTTTCTCAGACTCCCTGCTCCCCTCGCATTCTTGATGGTAGACGGAAACTTTCAGATGCTTTACCCTCTTTCCCATGTCCTAATTTTGGGATTCCTGACTTTTTAAAGATGATTGGACATAGTTCCAATCTTTTTCTTGGAAGAATTACAGGGAAAGAGAATGAACGAAATTCACTCACAATAATCCCCAAGAGAGGGGGTGTAGGGTGGTGAAAAACGTTATGCTTGTAAATCCTCATTTTCCTGTTAGGACCTATCCTGGGGCACCGATGGG
>JBDRKD010000099.1:0-11143 GCA_043814255.1 Microcaldota archaeon | reverse complement strand
GATAGAGGAAGGGCTGGGCATGATAAAACGAGGAGGGACGATGATGCTCTATGGCAATGCGCCTGAAGGAACCTATGTGAAGATAAATCCTGTTGATGTATTGCGAAAGGAAATTACTATTATGGGGAGCTGGCTCAATCCACATTCCGTGCAGTATGCAGTGGATGTGCTTGAACAGAAAAGAGTAGATATAGAACCGCTGATAAGCAAAAGGATTTCTGTGGAAAGACTAGTTGATGGGATAGAACTGATGAAGAGAAATGAAGATGGGGTTGTTAAGATCTTGGTGACCCCCTAATGCACTTTCCTCACCGTCTCATGCTCTGACCTGAGTTCCTTTATTTTCTTCTCAACTAATTCCTGATATGTGGATATGTCTTCAAGAGATTTGACGTGCGCGTCAGAAATCCTTATTATGTCTGGCGAGACCTTGCGTACTCCGCCACTATCCTGTTCTTTGAAAAAGACTGCGACTGGAATAACTGATGAGTTCGTACTTGTTTGAAATTGCCCATCACCCTTAAGGCTCATGATTCCGACATCGTTCCCAGAATCGCCCGCGTATATGATGAGCTTGTGGCCGGATATTGTCTGGTTCAAGGCTCTGAGAGCCACTGGCTTTGAGATTCCTTTTGGAGTTATATCAAGGCCGTGGTTTGCAGAGACGCAGTCGAGTTCTGCGCCCTTTTCTTCTATGAAGGAATTAACAGCTGAATTGAGTGCGCGCACAATGAACTGCTCGATTGCCGTTATCTGGTCCCCATCAACATATGTTGCTGGACGGGGGCAGAACATTACCTCATTTTGGTCATAGAATGATTCCGATGGCTTTGGAATCACCATGACTTCCCTATCCTTAAACAGTGTCATGAGACGCTCCGGGTCTCCTGTTTTCTCATGCGCTTCAATGAGTGCAATATCGGAAGTGACGCCTATCCCGTTCTCGCTTATCTTCTGCTTCAGTTCTTCAAAGTTTCCGTTCCTTTCCAGTATCTCTTTGGCCACCCTGTAGGTGTGGTCAACTATTACCACCAACTTGCCATTTTCTGATGCCTTTTGCTTTAACTCCATAAGATGCTCTTCGTTCCTCTTCCTTGCCTCAACTGCTTCCCCGTAGATTACGCCGCCGTTTATCAGTAGGTCGAAATAACTCTCGGCTGCTTCGCTTAGCTCGCTAACTCGTCGCATTATTTCATGTGGGAGGTGTTCTTGCGATTCAAGGTTTGTGATGGCGATGTTACCTGGCGCTGCATTTATGAACAGTGTGCCGTTTCCATTGAAAATTGAATCCAGATGATGTTTTACTTCAGAGAGATGTTGTAATGCATTGGATGTTTCACTGACAGACGCATCGAATGGAATGAAATCTATTCTGTCGCCATCCATTACTGTTAGGTATTCTTTCCCGTCTGGAAAGCGTACGTGGCATCCGGACTCGCAGATTGAATGGATGTCTTCTGGCAGCCATTCGGACTCCCTGCGCGTTTCTAATTTACCAAGGAATCGGTGCAGGTCTCCATCGCATTCATCCAGCATATCCAAATCGCTGAGAAGCCCCGCGTGCCCTTGCGAGATTAATCTCTTTATGTCTTCCGTGTCTTGGTCGGTTATGGGAGATATTGCTTTTTTGACCCTTTCGATTAGGGTGCCTGTCCCATAAGGGTCGTCAAATAGCGCTTTTACATACTTAACTGGTTTTCCTGTTGCTGTTGCAAGCATGAATCCCTCATCGCACTTGTCCTGTATTGGTTTGAGCATACCATCGAACATGCTGGGCACATTTGTTGGTGTGAGCGTATCGTCCACGTCCCACATCATTATCTTTCTGACCCTATAGCTCGCATATTTATTGTCTACCTCATATGTTCCGGATCTGGAAAGCTGTTCGGAATAATTCCCTATTGCGCGTTTTTCCTGTTGGATGAACCATTCCCTGAGGATTTTCTGGTCTTGCGTGTATTTGGAGTATTCTTCTTTCTTGAGCTTCCCTGTGGCCCGGAGCTCCTTTATATTATCCACCCTTGCCGATTCGATAACATCGTAAAGCTCGCTGAGTGTAGCAAGTTCGCTTTTGCATGAGGAAACTATTTCGCCCTCTGGCTTCATTAGTGTTGTTGGGAGTATATCCCCCGTTTCGACGGCCCTTCCACCCCTTATCCTTCGTTCAAGGGATGCTAACAATGAGCTGAAATCCTTTCCAGATGCCTCGGCTGTTTTGCGCACCATGATAAGAAGCAGCCTCTCTGTTGCCGATGGCCTTTTGTTCGCCCTTACTCGGTCGACTCTCTGTGGATTTTTTAAGTATATGTTAAGCATGACATCAGCCTTTCGAGACAAAGCCAGTTGGGCGGATTATTATCGGTTTCCTCTCTTTCCTCAATAGCTCCATAAGCGTGTTTGAGATATCATCTGACTCCACAATCGCAATAAAATGGTCTTTTACCTGTCTGGCTATGAGCCTCTCCGGGTAGAGGGACATATCAAGACCGCATATCAGGTCATCCTGAAGAAGGGAATCAAGCTTCACCATTGCAGAAGGAATCCTTGATTCAAGTATATCCTGAATCGCGGCCTTAATTTCCTGCTGCTTTTCGGTAATCTGTGCCCAGTATGCCTGGTCTGGGTTCTGTAGCCGCTCAGCGTCCTTCGCGAGGTTGTGGTTTCCAGAATATACTAGAAGAGAAGCGATTGCAAAACACAGCCTTCGTGGGTTTATGCCGAATTCGCTAATTGCAGATACTGCTGGGGCGACAAGACGTTCGTTCCTTCCAAGCTTCCTGAATGGATTTGTGAGAGTGCGCGAAATCTCGTCCTTTAGGGAAGGATCTGAAATCCTGTGCATTGTACTGTTCATGAAATGCTCTAATGATGACTGGTCGAATCCCTTTATCACCTTAAGCGCAGGGATTATCTCGTTCTCAAGCATTCCGACCGTGAAACTGTGGACTACTTCGTTTTGGGCTGCCATGTTCATCATCTTATGTTTTAACATTTGGCCAAGAACTGCTATAGCTGTCTGCGCTGCATCAAACATGTGTGTCTGTCTCCGTTGGTATGGAGCCACATTATCAACAAACGTGATTCCCCCTATATTCGGTGGACCTCCAACGAAGTCTGTCTGCTCCATGAACCAGCTTGTGCTCCCCTCGACTATTGTAATGAGCTCATCCCTTCTTCCCGTATGTTCCCACATCTGATTCATCTCAGCTTCTGACACTCGTGGGGTGATTACATCGAGAACATTATCTATAAATCCAACAGTGTTGTTGAGCCACAATGCGAATTCTCCGTCTTTCCTCTCTGCAGCAGAGAGAATCGATTCCCGTGCAAATGATGTTGCCTGCGGAATGTCCTCAGTGCAGATTATGTTTACTGGGCTCGATGTCCTGTTTGATGAGTCGTTCTGGTATCGGGCCTCGAGTATCGAATACAGTACATTGATTGTGTTCTTTGAACCGTCTGTGATGTTGGATCTGATGGCTACTGGGAGGGTGGCGGTGACTATGAGCTTTACTGTGCTGTCGGATGCAAGATTCGTAAATGTATCGAATTCCCCCCTGTTGTCTGTGAGCCAGACTCCCTCGACTATGCTATTCTGTTCTGATAGGTGCTTGATCCTTTTTACCCCATAGGCCCCCTGTCGTTTGTATGAATCAACTAACGGTTCCTTGCGGTCCATTGCATAGAGATTAAAGCCTGATGAAATAAGTGCTGGGGCGACTACGCCGCGGCCAACCTTTCCAAATCCGATGAGTGCTGCCCGTGGGATCATCTCGTTTTGCCAGGCTTTTCTTATGAGGCCTGCATTATATCTGCTAACGCGTAGCTGTTTAATGTCCATGTGAATGCCTCTTCAAGAATGAATATGTTGAGTTGCGAATTCCCTTCCCGAGTATCTCCGTGTAATGGTCCATTATTTTCCTTCCTATCTTGTTTTCAATTGGGGATAGGGTTGAGAGCCCTGTTAGATTACTGAAAATCACATCATCAGCTCTGTCGTTACGTAATCTAAGTTGTCTGGTTATATTCACAGGTTCTGTTTCGTCATAGGTCGCACCGGGTATGTCTCCTTTGGCACAGGCCATGAGCGCTGCTATCCCGAATGCTATATGGTCGTATGGTTGCTTGAACTCAGCAGCCTGCTTTGCTGAACGCACAAGCCTGTCGCTACCACGGAGTTTCCTGAACGGATCCCTGCGAACGCGCGAGAGTGTGTCTGGGAATGACTGGTCCTCAAGGCGTTGGAGTGTTTTCATCACTAGTGGTTCTTTTTCGCTTTGTGGGAAGAAGCAGCGTTGGTCGAAGAGAATGTTTGTAACTTCAGTGAGAACACCTTGGACCATCTGCTTAACAAGCGGGTCTGACATTGCCTCCATCGTGCTCTTGTAGCCCAATAGCGAGCCTATTGCCGCAGTAATTATGTGTGCTCCGTTGAACACCAAGAGCTTCTGCATTTCATAGCTCTTTATGTTATCCACTATCTGCATGTGGCCGTCCATCAACGCGTCTGGAAGAAGCATGTACTGCCTTGCGCCGTCCTTCCAGATATTCTCAACAATCCAAGTGTAGCTGGACTGGACCAGTGTGAGTTGACTATCAGTATATCCAAGCTCTTCAGTAAATTTTCTCCTTAGGGTGGTTCCCTCTACCTCAAGATCCAGCGCCTCTGAATCAGGTGCTATGCGGTCAACGACTGTCCTCGGGAAACCAACATTTACATGAAGCCATTTCAGGAATGCCTTTGGTAGTTTTCTTAGTTCTGCTGACCTGTAGACTGCGTCCCGTGCCTGGCTGCCATTATCGAAATCGTTCTCGCACACCAGCACGTTGATTGGCCCTTCGTTTCCCAAAGCCTGAAAACGGGAGTATAGCGCTTCTGTGATTGATGTCATCACTGGACTGGCGTGGCCTTCTTCTGTTGTTCTCAGGATGTTTGGTGAGACGGTTGTTGATATTATTGCTGTTCTTGGATCTGCGACTATGCTGTTTATGCTGTCCTGTTCGTGGGAGAAAATAGCCTGGATATTGGAGATTATCTCGATGTTTCTTGAGTCCTGGAATACATCAAAAACGGTGTAGCCCCCCTGTTCAGTTAATCTTGGAACGGTTGGAATCCTATTTCCAGAAGTATCTGTCTTGATATCTGCAAAGAACGTCCGTATCGGCACGCCTGTTTGGGAAACTTTCCAATAAGCCCAGTTGGCAAATCCCTTTCCCATGACCCCCGCGCCGTAGTGCAGTGCCTGTTGGCCCTCGTATCCGCCTTTCCACAACCTGCCCTTCATCTCTGCTGCCCTTTGCAGGGCTTCCTGAACATGGCGTGTTTTCGATGTGGTTTCACCGATATGGAGTCGGCTAGGGGTTTGTATAATTCTGTTCATCCGTGCCCCCCAAATACCAAAATATGAGTAACTCTTTTAGTATGAACTGGTATAAAAAGGTATGCTGTGTGACAAAGGAATTTAATAATAGAAATCTGCTGGCACTGTGTTCAGATAAGCGAAGAGTATTGCAAACAGTATTAATGCCAAACCCATAATGATATAACAAAGCCCGACGAATATGGATGCGGTGCTCCCAAAACCGATTCTTTTTTGGCCGCTTGGGGCTGGGTATGTGAGCCAGATTATCTTATACCGTATGCCTTCCGCGCCATAGAGTATCGAGAGGATTCCTACCTCTATCAAGAGAATGAATGTCGCCACCTGGAATATCAGTGGTTCGGTGTTTGAGAAATACGCGTAGAGTAGGGAAAACAGCGCAAGCGTTACTGTGCTGAGGGTAAGCCATTCAAGAGCCACAACGAACTTTGGCTTCAGTCTTCCTGTCTTTATCTTATCTATGTCCATGTAGGAGGTATCCCACAAAGGAATTTAAATAGATAAACGCCTGGTATTATCATGACATTTGACGATGACCTCGGGGCAGAGATTGTAAGGAGAAAGGACTCGAAGACTGCTGTCGCCTCTGTTGTAAAGGAGTACTATCTTAAGAGAGCTGAGCTTGGGGCTGATGAGGAAACTATGAGAAACCGCTTGAGGGAGATAAAGAAGCGTTCCATAAGCAAGCTGGATGAGCTCCTGGAAGATGCCAAGAGGTCTTTCGCGAAGAACGGCGTGAATGTTGTTGTCGCAAAAGACGCAGAAGCTGCGAGAAGAGCGATTAATGGCATTATCGGAAAGGACAAGCGGATAGTCAAATCAAAATCGAATACCTGCAAGGAGATAGAACTGGAAAAACTCGAGATTGACGGGAGGGAGATAACTGAGACGGATACTGGGGATTTCGTGGTGAAGCTTATCGGCGAGCATGGAGTCCACCAGGTAATTCCGGCAATGCACATCTCCCCAAAGCAGATATCAACTGTGATAAAGAGGAAATTTAAGAAAACTGTTGGGGAGAATCCAGAGGAGATAACCCATTTCATTTCAGAATATTTGAGGGAGAAGATATGCGATGCCCAGGTTGGGATTTCTGGTGCGAATGTGATAACCTCTTCCGGGCAGATAGTCCTCCTTGAGAACGAGGGGAATATATCGCTTGTCAGCAGATTCCCAAAGAAGCACATCATCGTTGCGGGAATCGAGAAGATTGTCCCGAATCTTGAGGATGCCATGCATGTTATGAGATGCGCAACGCTTTGGGGCAGTGGGCGGGAATGGCCAATATATATAAGTGTCATTTCAGGGCCGAGCGCAACAGCAGATATAGAGAATGAGATGGTACGCGGTGCGCAAGGCGCATATGATGTGACGGTCGTTCTGGTGGACAACGGGAGGAGCAAATTAAGGAGGGAATGTCCTGAGATTCTGTACTGCATAAACTGTGGTGCGTGCAACAACCTATGTCCCCCGTATAGGCAGGTGCTTGATTTCTTTGGGGGAAAATACCCTGGGGCTAAGGGGATTATTTATGCCATGTTGGAAGGAGAAGGAAAACGCAACTATATGTGCAATCTTTGCTATAATTGCGAGAGATGCTGTCCGGCGAAGATAGACCTTCCGAAGTACATTAGGGAAGCAAGGGGGAAACTCCGCATGGAGAGTGATAAGGATATGATAAAACGTATCAGGGAATACGGAAACCCGTTTGGGAAATTGGAGAAAGGCCAGACTCCGGACAAACTCTACTGCTGTTGATGATTTGATGGATGTTACTGCATATGTAGCAGGGTTGGAATCCTATCCATTTACGCTGCTTGCGGTATTTTTCCATGAATATGCATACTCGCTTGTAGCGATACTTTCTCTGCTTACAGTACCATACTTCAGGAAGAGAGGCAGATATTATGCCCTGGCTGTATCGATGGTGTTGGTAATAGTCCTCGCGTTGTTCCTCAAGAGTGTCTTTGCTGTCCCGAGGCCATGTAACGAATGGCTCGACACAACTAAGGTCATCTGCCCGCCCCCTGAGGATTACGGCTTGCCGAGTGGGCACACTGCCTTTGCATTCGTATTTGTCGCGGCTTCGCTCGGAACTGCAGTCTTTCCGCTCTATCTAATCATAGGAATTGTTGTCGGGCTGAGTAGGATATATCTTGGAGTCCATAGTGTTGCAGATGTCGCGGGCGGAGTGGCGCTTGGGGTGATAGTATATCTAATCGTAGAGGAATGGGTGGATTCATTAGTAAGAAAATACAACTGGTGAAAACAAATGGAAAAACTGAGGCAGTGGTTTCATATTGGCATCGGCATCATGTTACTACTGTTGGTTTGGCTTGCTGAACGCGAATATGTAGTCCTTACTGTTCTGTGCGGGTTCCTCTGTGGGATAACTGTCCTGAACCTTAAACTGGCTGGTTTGAGGGTGCCTGTTATTGATGAGCTGTTGTCTGTTTTTGAAAGGCCGAACACGCCGCCCGGGTATGGGGCGTTCTGGTATGCCTTCGGCGTGTTGGTTATTATCTCATTCATTCAAAACGCCGATTACGTTATGGCGGCAATACTTGTCCTCGGGATATCTGACGGGGTCTCAACGATTGTTGGGTTGGGGAGTTCGCGGAGATTGCCATACAACAAGAATAAGACCGTTGGAGGCAGTCTGGGTTTTGCGATTGTGTCTCTCCTATCCTTCGTGTGGATAGGGGCCCTTGCGATCCCGTTCTCTATCATTGGGGCGTTTCTTGAGGGTGTTGACCTCAGGTTCGACGATAACCTTGTGATTTCTCTTTTCTCTGTCGCTTTCTTTTTATTAGTAGGTTAATTTTTTAAGGCATGTAAACAATAGGATTCCATGAGGCAATGCGTACCGATTCTTCTTATTTGCATGATTGCAGTAGGCTTCTCCCAGCCGACAATAGACTACATGCAGCTGGTCCCGCAGCTGATGTCGGATGATGCGGATACAGACTGCCAGGCAATCATAACCTACGATGGAGATGAGGACGTATTGGTTAGCTACTGGATTTGGGATCTGGGGAGCAGTCAAACGTATCCGATGTATTCCGGAACCATCGGGTGTATTGGGGTTGATTGGGCGTCTGGGAAGATATGTCATACTGACTACTTCGCTCCGGAGCAGCTCTCTGGAGTTGTGACTTGTCTTTTTCAGGTCTCTGCTGGAGAGGTTACTATATCAAAAACAGTTGTTGCGGCTAGGGAGTGCAAGGAGAACTGCCCCCCTGATTGCGGGAATGGCGTGTGTGGGGATGACGAGAGTTCTTTGAATTGTGCACAGGAGTGCCTCCAATATCGCCTTGAGACGGAGGTGTTGGCCCCGGGAGTAAATGACAGGATTCGAAGGGGAGAAGTGGTTGGTTTAAAGGTTTCGCTAAAAACCAAGGGGACCCCGCTTATTGGCGCAGAGGTAGTTGCAGGTGGGTTTTTTGGGGAGGAACTGTTGCTTGATGATGGGATGCAGGGTGCGGGAGACTCGGGGGAGGGGGCCTACGGGGGGAGCATGCTGGTCCCAAATGACGCTAACGGAATCAATATGATAGAATTTCAGATTAATGGAAATGAGAGCACAGATATACAGTATGTAAACGTATTTGTCGTTCCAAGACTTGAATTGGAAGTCTCTGTTGGTGGGCCATACTCGCTCGGGGGGATAGTTACGTTGCATGTGGAATACCCTGCTGTGCAAGAAGGGGCTCGTGGGTATGGTGTTCTGGAGATGTATTCACCTTCTGGTGCACTGGCGTATTCTGAAAACACCTCGTTTGAGAGGGGGGAGGTATCCTTTTCCTACCACACCACGCTTGTGGACGAGGTTGGAACGTGGGATGTGGGGCTGTCAATTGTCGATGAATTCGAAAACTCTGGGGAGTGGAACGGAACATTTGAATTACATGATGTTGAGCCTGGATCTTTTCTTACGTTAGAACACCTTGGACCGAAAGTCGGCGCCTATGTGCGGGGAACCACAGTATCTGTAACTGTGAGGGTTACCAAAGAAGGAAATCCTGTTTCCGGCGCAGATGTGACATTCTTTACTCCAGGGGGAAATGGCCTTTGGATGAAAGAAGTGGGTAAAGGCGTTTATGGAAGCCCATACACGATAAAGTGGGGGGATGGGGTTGGTGTCTGGAGGATAACCACACAGGCATCAGAGGAAACTGACTCAGAGAGGATTGGTGGAACGACATTCGCGGACGTCAGCATAACGCCTGCTGAGTTGGATATAACGATTCTCAATCCAAACAGGGGGGAATTCGCTATTGGCGAGACACTTGGGATACTGACGAGAATCGAGTATCCTAATGGGGAATTAGCCAACGCCAGCAAATCCAAGGTGACGATAGGGGGCAGGGACATACCTATGACCGAGGTATCCGTGGGAATGTATAGGGTGTATTACAGGATTGAAGAAGGAAGCGCTGATGAACTGGTATTCTCAGTAGATGCGGAGGACATGTATGCAAACACTGCCTCCAAAAGATTTGTTGTAAGGGTAACAGGAACCTCGATGATGTATTATGTTGAACAATACATGTATATCGGGGTATTTATTCTGATTGCAGGCATAGTGTGGGGATGGATATTCGTAAAGCAATCTAGGAGGCAGTCTGGAAAGGGGCAGCTCCTTAAGCGAAAAATGGAACTCCTTGCGCTGCAGAAGAAGCTTCAGGAGAGGTATCTGAAGGAGGGGTCGGTTAATCGAAAGACATTCTATGAAATGACCAATGAATATGGCTCAGAATTAGAGGAGATAGACAGAAAACTCGAAGAGGTTGATAATGATGGCTGATTCTGGGAAAAAAAAGGCAGCATTGGAAGCGCTCAAGTATGTTAGGAGGGGCATGGCTCTTGGTCTTGGAACGGGCAGTACGACTGCACATTTCGTGAGGTTGTTGGGGGAGGCAAACAGGAAGACAAATATGGAACTAAAATGCATCTCCACATCCATAAAGACAGAACGACTTGCGATGGAATATGGGCTGAAGCTCGTTGGGTTTGGGGACATAGACCATATTGACCTTGCTGTTGATGGAGCGGATGTTGTTGTGGGAAAGAATCTCATAAAAGGCCTTGGTGGTGGGGCGATAACCAGGGAGAAGGCTGTTGATTACCGGGCAAAGGAGTTTGTTGTGATAGTAGATGGTTCAAAGGTTAAACGTGTGTTTGGAGGGGTTGTACCCCTAGAGGTTCTGCCTTTCGCATCAGAAGCCGTAAAACAGGATGTTGAGGCTATGGGTGCCAAGACCAAATATCGGATGGATGGCAGTAGAAAATTTGTAACTGATAATGGAAATTACATTCTTGATGCCTTCTTTAATCGGATAACTGCTGCCCGAAAAATGGAGCGGGAGCTCAATTCAATCCCGGGCGTTGTTGAGAACGGGATATTCACCCGTAAGTGCAAAGTCATTGTTGGTAGGTAAACTACCCGCACATAAACATCATGGATTTCCTTCAAGGGGCTGGATATTATCAGCACGATTCAAACGGCTTTCATCGGAACGCACAGGGGCTCGCCTATTGGAAAACTGAAAGAGTTCTGCTTGGTTAACGTGTGGGCTTCTTGCGGACTTGGGGTGAGCGATGATGCATAAGGACCTTCTTGAGAGATTCCTTATAGTCGCAAATGCTATTGGTGCGGCATATGGATTCATCTTCTACTATGGAGAACAGCTTCTTAGGACAAACCCTTTATTGTGGGTATTTGTTCCGGACTGTCCCCTCTATGCGTTTCTCTTTGGCCT
>JBDRKD010000098.1:0-3048 GCA_043814255.1 Microcaldota archaeon | reverse complement strand
CAGTTGCATCCGCTGCCGTTGCGCTGGTGTTTGTAAACTGGGCGCTTTTCAGGATGACGCGCTTTCCCCCAGGGCCACTTCTGGTGATCCTGGGGATTATACTCACTGCAGCAGGTAGTGTTATGCCGGACATGTTTCTGGATGCCATTATACTTGCAACACCGATTCTCCTTGGGACGATATTGTTTGGTTGTGGACTGAGGATCAACCTTATCTCCATATCTAGAAATACTAAATCTGCCATGTTCTCGTTTTTGACATTAGTCTTAACGATATCAGTCATATGTGGCTTTTCGGTCCTTGTGCTTGGCATGAATCTCCAGGAAGCGGTGGTTGTTGGAGCAATGGGAACAGTTGTGTGTTCATTCTTTGTCTCAAGAACAGTAATGGCACTTAATATTGCACCGCGCGTTGCGAATTCACTAGTTCTTGAAGGACCCATAACTGAGGCAGTTTCGATACTTGTTGCTCTTGTAGCAATAGGTGAGATTACGACGGATGTGCCCATGTTGCAGGGGGTTGTGTTTGGGGGACTTTTTGGCTTGCTTATAGGTATGGTTTGGGTGCGATTGGTTCAATTTACGAGCGATTTCCCGTATAAAAACTCGCTTACCCTCTCCCTTGGACTCGGCCTCATTGCATTCTGTGAGATGGTCTTCCCAAATAGCGGTTTCGTGAGTGCTCTCTTCTTTGGACTTTCTTTGGGTAATGCAAACCTCCTAAAGACAAAAATCGACCTCTCCGGACTTATGAAGTTCCAAGGGGACATCGTAATGGTTATGGGAACGTTTTTCTTCTTCTATCTTGGTTTGTCGGGTGCTGCGAATGGATTTAATATTGGGTATCTGTTTATCGGGGGGGCCATATGGGCCATGGGCGCAATAGTAAGGGGACTGACTACATATATCTCGCTCCGTGGAGAGGGATTTAACCTTCCAATTATGGGGATTGCTACAAAGGGGGTGTCTGTAGTCTTGATTGGACAGGTGGCACTCATTAACAATATGGATATCTCAGACGTGCTCTTTTCCTTTGCAATTCCACTGGTGTTCCTTGGTGGAATCCTAACTGGTGTGTGTTCTTTGATTAGTGAGGGAAAAAGAGCAGGTGGTGTTGAAGAGATCACATATCTAAAGGTTACCAAGAACGCCGGCCATATAAAGCATGCATATGACATTGAAGAAATGAAGAAAACCATTGAGAAGGAGATTATATAAAAAATGCAAGGGGCGCCACAACCCGCTTTTGTCTTGGAGGAGGATTATTGGCGCCCCGGAGCATCGTTATTCCCTTAATCTTTTCTTAATCTTTTCTCAATCGTGTATCTTATTTCCCGTTCTAGTTTTGTCAGCTGGCTCTGGTCAAAATCTTTCCCCCGGAGCTTTTCTATGAAAAGCAATGACCTCAGGTGGTCTTTTGTTGATAACTTCTCCTTTGAGCGTCCTCTTGGGGCAACCATTCCACTAGAATAGGCCAAAAGCTTCATTGTTACCTTCTCGCTTATCCAGCTGATGTCAACGTAATAATCAAGAACCTCTGGTAGGTTTTGATGTCCAACTGTCTCAAGCAGGAACTCGACCCACTTCAATACGATTGCATTGCTGATTGCATCGTCTGGGATGTCTGGTAGTAGTGCATTATCTGACTCGTAGTTATATTGGACATGTGCCTTCTCAACTATGCTTCTCCTCTTTTGTAGTTTTGGCTCTGGATCCACCATCGGGGGGGGTTCGGGTGATGGTTCTAGCTCGTGGCTTGGCGGAGGCTGCTGTCGGAAGCTCTGTGCATAGTCGTGTTCCCTGTCGGCACTTTCCCCTATTGCCCTGTTGGTTTCAAGCATCAGCTTCTCCTGCTTGTGTTCTATTGCCTTGAGTGAATGTATTAGTGTTTCCTCAAGGTTGCCCATCTTGTCAACAAGTTCATTCATGCGGGAACTGGATTCCTCTCCAGAATATGTTTTGAGTGTCTTCTCTATTATCTCGTCGATTTTCTTTTCAGGAAGAGACATTGGCTTAAGTGTTTGATATAACTCTTCTATAACTGTGGATGGGAGGGAACCAACGTAGCGAGATAGCTTGGACTTGAGCTGCTCCGGGTTCAAACCGAGCCCTGGATTTGGAACCTGTTCGGGTGTGTTATTGATCATATTCAAGCTCACCCTTCTTCGACTTCACAATCCTCTTACTCTGGACTGCGGATCTTATGAGCTTTGTGAGATCTACCCGTCTCTTTTTGTCCTGCTCGCTTATCGTGGACCTCACTAACCTGCTTATGTTGACCCTTCCATGTGACATTATCTTTAGGTCTGCGCCCATCGTGGAAACCTGTTTCTTGAGGGACGTGAGTTCGTTTTGTAACTGCTCAACTGTAGAACTCAACACCTTTGATGACCCGACAAATGGATTTATCTGATTTGAGACAACTTCATAAACTGATAACATGTCCAGTATGCGGGAGTCGTTCTGATCCATCCTGCCCTTAAGTTGTTCGTTCTCCTTCTTGATGATGGAGATTGCCTTTTCAGCCTTATTCAGCTTCTCCTCAAGTTCTGAAGCGCGCTCAGAACTAACTGCTACCTGCTTCTTTATGTCCTCTAGTTGTGTGTTGTCAAAAGCCGACTCCTGTACCATCCCTATCTCTATTTCGCCAGCTTCCTGTTTATCGGGAGCCTCGGATTCTGTGTCTTTTGGTTTTTCATCCTTCTGTTTGGTTCCGCCCAACCCAAAGGGTAGTCGCGATATATCCAATACCCCCTTGAGCATATCCAACATTAAGTTTACCCCCACGCTTTCCTTTTAAAAAAAAATAAAAGAGGAAAAAAACTTATGGATATAGGTGCTGCAGAGTCGTTGAGTACGCTGGCGGCATCACTCCGTCGATTATTGTTGACGCACCGTCCTCGGGTATGAGCTCTATGTGGTACTGGGTCCTCACTGGGAAATATGTTGCTGTCGGAATCGATACATTAAGGAGTACCAGGGATGAGCCGTCAATCACAGGCGTGGTGATTGTAAACAGATTCGACGGGTCCCTTATCTCAGAGATGCT
>JBDRKD010000097.1:0-3070 GCA_043814255.1 Microcaldota archaeon | reverse complement strand
TGATAAAAATAGTGATTGATACAAATCTCCTGATTGCAGGCAGATGGAACCGAAGAAGTTCATCAAAAAGGATATTGGATATCTGCCTGGAGGGAGCAGTACAGGGGGTTTACACGCCACAGATAAAGGACGAAAACCTCTACATCCTCGGTAAGGTGAAGGCGCCAAAGGAATACCTCGACAAGGTAATTAGGTTCTACAATCTATCCAAGAGGGCGAAGTACGAGGAAAAGAGGGTGACTGCATCCAGGGATTTTTCGGATAATAGATTTCTTGAGGCAGCACTCGCTGGAAAGGCAGATTACATCATCTCAAGCGACAGGCACCTTCTCGAGCTTGAGGAATTCAGGGGAATAAGAATAGTCAAACCAAGCGAATTCATAAAAATAATAGGGGACATGGTTCCAGGTTAGGTGATTGCACCGTGAAAAAAGGGAAGAAGAAAACCAAAAAAAAGGAGAAATTTGGAAACAAGAAGATGTTTATGCTGGCAGCATTCACCGCCGTCATCTCTCTTGGAACAGCGCTTCTGCTGTTATCCTTCATGCTCACAGAGGAGACCGAGCCAACCCCAATCACGAGTCACCTCATAGAGTTCTATGGGCGCGAGTGCCCGCACTGTAGCAAGATGGTTCCCATCATCGAAGAAGTGGAGGGCGAGCTCGGCATATCATTCTCAAGGCTCGAAGTCTGGCATAACAGCGGTAATGAGGGGATATTCAACACATACTCTGAAGCAATAAGCGAAGCGTGTGGCGGAGGGCTCGGCGTTCCCGCCTTCTATAACACCAAAACAGGCAAAGCGTTATGTGGCGAGGCAAGCAAGGATGAACTTATCGAATGGGCAAGCGGAGATTAGTCTGATTCTTTTTCCTTGTCCCCATGGCTTGTGCGAATCTCAACAGATACCCATCTGGATCCTGCACCAGAAACTCTTTGCTGCCCAATAGGACATGATTCTTTTCATACCAATTGTCTTGGGGCATGCGGAAGATTGGGTAATCATTCTCTTGCAAACATTTTACCAATCCATCCACATCGTCCACTTCAATCTGGAGATTGATCCCCCTGCCAAAAGGATGTTCCAAAGCCGCGGTACTCCATGTGTCATTCATCTTCTCTATCATTATCTGACTCCCCTGTAACGATAAAAATGCAAAATCCTTTCTTTTATACTCCACCTTAAAAGACAATACCCCTGTGTAGAAGTTTAAACTCCTATTGAAGTCAGAAACGCTTAATTCCGGAATCAATCTATTGAATCTCATGTCCTGCACCCCACATAATCTATCAGTACATAACCTATTCTTTGTCATTTCGCAGTTGGAACAACATTGAGCAAGTTCTGCAGACGCCGGCTCTTGATGGCTCTCCACAGAGCCTGCAGGCCCGCGCGGATTCAGATTCCCCCTTCCGGCACCTATGCTGGAGCCACAGTGAACTCTTGACCATGTTGTCCTTTATATCCGGAACATATCTCCCGAGTCTGCCGACCTCATCATATATACCCCTCCCAAACGAATCCTTCGAACACGGACATCGCTCATAAAGTACGTGGAAACCCATCTCCATCGAATACCTTTTGATCGAATCCTCGGAGGCGAAGTACAGTGGCTTTATTCTTGGGACAAAAAGCTTCCCCCGACCCTCTCTTTTCGGTCTAGAATGCAGGCACAAGTCAGGGTTCCCGTTTATGACATTCATCATAAGCGTCCTGGCTTCATCATCAAGGTTATGTCCCGTCGCCAACCTATCCGCTCCCAATTCCTTGGCCTTGCGGTTGAGGACCCATTTCTTGATTACCCCGCAGATGGAGCATGCGCTGAGGCACGTCTTCTGTTGTAAGCTTGATTTAAGGTAACACACGGAGAACCCCAGGCATTCTCTTGTAGAGGCAGCGTGCATTGGAATACCTCTCCCTTCACAGAATGATTCTATGTTTGCTTTATTCGCCTTCGACCACGCCCCTATCCCCAAGTCTATGTGGATTGCCTCAACATCATACCCTAAGGCATGGAGGATATTGAGAACAGTTGTCGAGTCCTTCCCTCCGGAACACGCCACAAGCACCAAATCGCCGCGTGATGCGAGGGAGTACCTTTGTAAAGTATTCTTCACAGAGGACTCGAATCTTCTAATAAACGCAGAACCCATGTCTTGTTTGAGCAAATACATTTTAAAAATATCTCCGTCATGACTTATTTGTGATACTATGAAACCCCACGTTTTTATCCTTGCAGTCGTGTTGTCCTTCTTGGCAGGATGTACTGGCCAGGAGAAACTCTGCGAGTACAATGAACCGTACGATGTCGTGGAGACTTACACTGAGCAGGTTCCCTACGGCATCAAGGAATGCAAGAACGTGACAATGTCCAAGGAGACAGGCGTTGTCTGCGAGAACAGGACATCCGAAGAGACGCATTATGAGGAATCATGCACCAGGAGGATCTATCAACACAAGGCCCTAACCTCAAAGCCAGACGTGTATTGCATAGTCGGGAATCCATTCATGTGCTCTGACGGGACGATAACATGTTCCTACTGGGTAAAGAACCTGGAAAAGATAGGTGGGAACTGGACAGCGGAGATGACTATCACAAACAGGGTCGAGGGTAAGGAGGTTCACTTTGATGCGCAGACAATCGGGATTCATCCAGGAACCGAAGCGTCCTTTGATTTCACCCACAACATCGGAGATTCAACAGACACCTCGAAATGGGCCTGCACTGCAACAGTGATATCCCCTGTAATCGAAGCCTGTTCCACCATACCTAAAACAAGAACAATCGTGCAGGAGGAGTGTACACCAATATTTACTGACGTTTTCGAGGAGCAATGTCACAACGTGACAAAATATATTTCCGAGGAGAGGCAACGCACAATCCAAGAAAACAGGGCCGTAAGGAGGCCTTGCTAAGTTTACTGGGCCGCAGACAGATTAAGCGCTTACACCAGTAACAGGTGGCAGCCGATTCGAGGCAAAACCCGTGGCCCTTTTGCCTCGGGGCAAAAACCTGAGGGGACTGCTCAGTGCCTGTGCGCTGGACTCGGGCCACACTGTGCAAGCGCC
>JBDRKD010000096.1:0-9737 GCA_043814255.1 Microcaldota archaeon | reverse complement strand
CATACGCTGATTTTACAAAGTGCTTTCCAACAGTGTTTAAGACAGTTTCATAAACTTCTATGATGTTCTCAGAAATCTTCTCCTCCTCCATGTTCTCAGTCCCAACAATACATGCAAGGACGGGAAGGTATTTCCCCTTTGTCTTAATCTTGATTGTTCTCTTTGCCTCTTCCGCAAGCTTCTCTATTGTCCCTCCGACAATGGGCTTCGGGAGTTTCTCTCGTGTTCCCATAATCTGCCCGAGATTCTTACCTACCTGCATCATAAGGCTCGGCTGCGCGAAGAACACGTGATCTACCATGAGCTTCTTGAGCCTCGGTCTGTCCTTGGAAAGGTCGGCCATCTCATCAACAGACATCACGAGGTCCACACCAGCTTTCTTTGCGTCAAGGGCCATGTTCCCATCAGCAAAAACAGCAACCTTCATCGTTTTCCCAGTTCCGTTTGGAAGCACAATCGACAGGTTGAGTTTCTTATCCTGTTTGCTGAAGTCAACCCCCCCGAAGTTCATTATGAACTCAACACTCTGAGTGAATTTGCGTTTCCCTTTATCTTCGAAGCATTTCTTCAACGCATTGTTCAATTCTTCATGTTTCATCTCTTTCCCCTCCTGCCATTGGCAGTACATGCGGGAAAACCAGCACGTAAGGTTCTCTTATGGAACAAAAGACATATAAACATTCTGTTTCCCAATATTAAGGTTACGATTTTTGGTGATATATTGAGTTTGTCTAATGTGCCTTTAGATAATGTATTAATCCCGAAACACGAGATACTATCTCATGATCAAGAAGAGAAAGTGCTAGCTCGTTTTAGAATAACCAAGGACAATCTCCCTAAGATACGCTCTAGCGACCCCTTGGTGAAGGAACTTGAGGCAGAACCAGGCGCTGTCATAAAGATTATAAGGAAGGACTCAACCGCTGAAAACGTGTATTACCGCGTCGTCATAAAGTGATCTTATGGATGATGGATTGTTGAATGCATACTTTAGAGAGAACACTCTGGTGAAACAGCATCTGGATTCGTATAAGAAGTTCCTTGATTTCGGAATCCAGGAGATTGTCGATAAGGTTGGCCAAGTAGAGCCGAACATAGAGGGGTACAAGCTCAAGTTTGGGAGAATCAGGCTCGAGAAACCAATGATTGTCGAGGCAGATGGTTCGAGAAGGCCCATAACCCCAATGGAGGCCAGGCTCAGGAACCTCACATATGCTGCCCCCGTCTTCCTTCAGATAACGCCAGTTATCCACGATGTCGAGCGCAGGGGATTCAACGAAGTGTTTATAGGTGAGCTCCCAGTCATGGTGAAATCGAAGCTCTGCCATCTTGATGGACTGAACAAAGATGAGCTCATAGGGGCAGGTGAGGATCCATACGACCCAGCTGGCTACTTTATTATAAATGGAAGCGAACGCGTTCTCGTATCAATCGAGGACCTTGCGCCAAACAGGATAATGGTCTCACAGGAGAAGGACGGCGCGTTGGTATCTGCCAAGGTATTCTCTACAAGATTCGGGTTCAGGGCACGGTGTGTAGTCGACAGGACAACGGAGGGTATAATGACCGTGACGTTCCCTGCCGCCCCGTCAAATCTGGAACTCATAACCGTCCTCCGCGCATTGGGCATTGCAAAGGATTCAGAGATACTCGATGCGTTCATACACAACAAAGCAATCAAGAACGATATACTGCTTAACCTTGAAATCGATGTCACTAAAATATCAACTGATGCGATGGAGCGCATAGGCAAGAAAGCGGCCCCAGGGCAGGCTAAGGAATACAGGGAGAAGCGTGCCGAGATACTTATAGACACATACCTGCTTCCACATATCGGTGTCGAGCCAAAGGACAGGATTGCAAAGGCGTATTACCTATGCAAGATGGCCGAGAGGGCAATTGAAGTCGCCAACAAGCGAATACCTCAAGATGACAAGGATCATTACATGAACAAGCGCATAAAGCTTGCAGGCAACCTCATGGAGGAACTCTTCAGATATGCGTTCCAGTTCCTTGTGAAGGACATCACATATCAAGTTGAGAGAGCAGCCGCAAGAGGAAGGAGGCTCGTCGTCCAAACTCTGGTGAGACCCGATGCGCTGAGTGAGAGAATCCGTTACTCAATGGCTACAGGAAACTGGATTGCCGGGCAGACTGGTGTTTCGCAACTTCTTGACAGAACAAACTTCCTCTCATCAACTTCACATTTGAGAAGAATCATCTCGCCCCTGAGCAGGAAACACCCCCACTTCAAGGCAAGGGACCTGCACGGGACCCATTGGGGAAAGCTCTGCCCAAACGAATCCCCTGAGGGGCCGTCTTGTGCGCTCGTTAAGAACATGGCGCTTCTGTGCGAGATATCCACGGGTGAGGAGGAACGCACAATTGAGGAGTTCCTACGCAAGATGGATGTGAAGTTCGAACAATAGAATGGTTGTGGTCGCATGGTTAAAGAGGAAAGCTCCGGAAAAGAGGAAGTAAAGAAGGACAGGACAGCTGTTTATCTGAATGGGAGATTGATTGGTTTTCATAGGGAAGGAGCAGAGCTCGTGAAGATTCTTAGGAAAAACAGGCGCGATGGAGAACTCCCATACCAAGCCAATTTCGCTTATAACAAGAAGACTTCTGAATTATACATAAACACAGACGGTGGGAGGGCGAGAAGGCCATACATTATCGTTGAGGACGGGAAGTCAAGATTCACCCCTGAACTGAAGGAAAAGGTTCTGAGCAAGGACATCTCCTGGAGCCAGCTCGTGAAGAACGGAGTCATCGAGTACCTGGACGCGGAGGAGGAGGATGAGGGGGCATTCGTGGCTACTACGGAGGACAACCTAGTTCCTGATAACACGCACATCGAGATAGACCCAGTCTCTATAACCGGCGTAACTGTTTCACAGCTTCCATTCCCAGAGTATAATTCATCCCCGAGAATAACAATGGCATGCGCCATGAGCAAGCAGTCACTAGGGCTGTATGCAAGCAATTTCAATACGCGGATGGATTCGCGCGCCCATTTCCTGTTTTATCCTCAGAAACCGCTCGTCCAATCACGACCGTATACGTTCCTGAAGTTCTCGGACAGGCCAGCTGGCCAGAATCTTGTCGTTGCGATTACCAGTTATTATGGATATAATATGGGGGATGCAGTCGTCATAAACAAGAGCGCCATTGACAGGGGAATGGGGCGTTCAGTCTTCTACAAAACATATGAGAGCGAGGAGAGGAGATACCCTGGAGGTCAGAAGGATAAATTCGAGATACCAAACCCAACGGTGTCCGGCTACAGGGATGAGGTAGTGTACAGGCATCTTGGAGAGGACGGCATAGT
This sequence comes from Microcaldota archaeon, assembly GCA_043814255.1. Lineage (GTDB taxonomy): Archaea > Micrarchaeota > Micrarchaeia > Burarchaeales > JAKAKT01 > CAZYPB01. The sequence continues at coordinate 6,406 of JBDRKD010000096.1, read as the reverse complement.
GGCCCCGAATGTCGAGGTAAAAGCAAGAGACGTACTCATTGGGAAGACCTCCCCGCCGAGATTCCTTGAAGAGATTTCAGTCTTCGGCATAGCTGAGGAGAAGAAGAGGGAGAACTCGATAACACTCAAGAGTGGTGAGGGCGGAACTGTCGATTCCGTGCTCTTTACTGAAAGCCCATCCGGAAACAAGCTCATACGGATAAAGGTGAGGGGGGTTAAGATTCCCGAACCAGGTGATAAGTTCGCTTCCAGGCATGGACAAAAGGGAGTCGTTGGAATGCTGGTTCCGCAGGAGGACATGCCATTCACTGAATCGGGGGTAGTTCCTGACATGATAATCAACCCGCACGCCATCCCATCACGTATGACTGCAGGTCACCTTCTGGAGATGTTGGGGGGCAGGGCTGCATCCATGAATGGAAAGATATCCGATGCCACAGCATTCTCTGGGCAGAGGGAAGACGAGTTCAAGGAAGTGCTTGCGCAATACGGTTTCGAACCCCATGGGAGGGAGCGTCTTTATGATGGGATGACTGGAGTCACCATAGAGACTGAGGTATATGTCGGGGTTATCTATTACCAGAAGCTCCACCACCTAGTTTCGAATAAGATGCACGTTAGGAGCAGGGGACCTGTGCAGTTGCTCACCCATCAGCCGACTGAGGGGCGCGCAAGGGAAGGGGGCCTGAGGTTCGGGGAAATGGAGAGGGACTGCCTCATAGGCTATGGTGCGGCCATGCTGCTGAAGGAACGATTGCTGGAGGAGTCGGACAAGACAACCGAGTTGGTGTGCGATAACTGCGGTTCGATTGCAGTGCATGATCATATCAAGAATATGGATTACTGCTCACTCTGTGAGTCCACTTCCCTACACCGCGTTGAGATGAGCTATGCATTCAAGTTACTGCTTGATGAGATAAAGGCCATTGGGATATTCCCGAGGCTTATATTAAAGGATAAGGCGTGATCCAATGGCAAAAGAACCTATTGAAAGGATGATTGATAAGATTCGGTTCTCGTTGTTTTCCCCAGAGATGGTGAGAAGGCTTTCCGCAGCGAAGATTACAATACCTGATACATATAATGAGGACGGCTATCCAATAGATGGCGGTCTCGTCGACCAGCGCATGGGCGTCATAGACCCCGGTCTCAAGTGCAGGACATGCGGCGGGAAGATCAGGTCGTGTTCAGGTCATTTTACCCACATCGAACTGGTAAGGCCTGTCGTGCACCCTGAATTCTCAAAAATCATACTTCTGCTTCTCAAGGCAACATGCAGGTCCTGCAATAAGATACTCCTTTCAGAGGAGCAATTCGATCAATTCATGGGGGCGATTGAGGCTGAGCAGACCCCCAACAAGGCAAAGGCAATAGAGAAGACAAAGAAGATATCCAAGTGCCCACACTGTGAAACCAAGCAACTCATCCTGAAACTCGAGAAGCCAACCACGTTCTACGAGGGAGAGCGAATGCTCCTTCCATCTGAGATGCGTGATAGGCTTTCAAAAATACCGGACAAGGACCTCATGCTCCTAGGCGTTAATCCAGAGTTCGCCAGGCCGGAATGGATGGTAATCACCGCCCTACTAGTACCGCCTGTTACAGTGAGGCCTTCAATCACGCTCGAGACAGGAGAGCGCTCTGAGGATGACATTACGCACAAACTCGTGGATATAATGCGGATTAATCAGCGCCTTGAGGCGAACATAAACGCAGGCGCCCCACAGCTTATCATCGAGGACCTTTGGGAACTCCTCCAATACCACTGCACTACCTATTTCAATAACGAGACCGCGAACATACCGCCAGCGCGACATAGGTCTGGCAGGCCACTCAAGACTCTTTCGCAGAGGCTTAAGGGCAAGGAGGGCAGGTTCAGGTACAACCTTTCCGGGAAGAGGGTGAACTTCTCCGCAAGGACCGTAATCTCACCCGACCCGAACATCTCCATAGATGAGGTCGGGGTTCCCATGAGCATGGCCAAGGAGCTCACAACCCCTGTTGCAGTTACTGATTGGAACTTTGAAGAATGCAAGAAGTTCATCACGTCCGAAGGCTACCCAAAAGCGAAATATGTCATAATGCCAGATGGGAAGAGAAAGAAGGTGGCAGATGCAGTGCGTGATGAGATACTCGAGACATTCTCCCCAGGTTGTGTTATCGAGAGGCAGCTCAATGATGGAGACATTGTTCTATTCAACAGGCAGCCTTCGCTCCACAGAATGTCTATAATGTGTCATCACGTGAAAGTTATGGATGGGAGGTCGTTCAGGCTCAACCTCCCAGTCTGCCCGCCGTATAATGCTGATTTCGATGGGGACGAGATGAACCTTCATGTCCCGCAAACTGAGGAAGCACGTGTTGAGGCAGAGGTTCTCATGAAGGTGAGCAAGCAGATAATCTCCCCAAGGCATGGCCATTCAATCATAAAGCCACAGGAGGATCATGTCTCAGGTGCGTATTACCTGACCCATGATGACTCTGTATTCACCATGGAAGAGGCGTCCCAGATGATGTATCTCATCAGGAAGAAAGAGCTCCCAAAGTCGGACATCCGCGGGGGGAAGTACTCTGGGAAACTGATGTTTTCACAACTCCTCCCAGAAGGACTTAACATAAAGCTCAAGTCAAAACTCGGGGAAAGAGTGGTGATAAAGAATGGCATACTGGCAGAGGGCTGCATAGAGAGCAGGGCATACGAGAACGACATCATTGAGGGCATAATGGAGTTGCACGGTCCCGAGGCCACACGTGATTTCATCGATTACTCAACGAGACTGGTGCTTTTCGCAATAAGCAGACATGGTTTTTCGGTTGACCTATCGCACTATTCCCTTACCAAAGAGATTCGCACGAAGATATCTGCACTGCAGTTCAATGCCACAAAAGAGGCAGACAAACTCGCAGAGCAGTACAAGAACAAGACCCTCCAGAGGCTTCCTGGGAGGAGTTTGAAGGAGACGCTTGAGGAAAAGTCAATGGCAGTCCTTTCGATTGCAAGAACAGAGTGCGGGCATATCATAGAGAAATATCTTGGTTTCGGGAACACATCAATACTCATGGCGAAGACTGGTGCCAGGGGAAGCATCCTCAATGCCATTCAGATGACTGGCATGGTGGGTCAACAGGCCGTCAGGGGGAAAAGGATAGGCAGAGGGTATAAGGGAAGGACCCTTCTGCATTACAAGAGGGGCGACCTTGGCGCGGAAGCAAGGGGATTCGTCACCTCTCCGTTCAGACATGGCTTGAAACCTACGGAGTTCTTCTTCCACTCCATGGGAGGAAGGGAGTCATTGGTTAATACTGCTATAAGAACCGCAAGGTCTGGTTACATGCAGAGGAGGCTTATAAACGCTCTTCAGGATCTGGTGGCTCAAGAGGATAAGACCGTCCGCGATTCGCGGGGCATCATTGTACAATTTATATATGGTGGAGACGGAATCGATCCAATGAGAGCCCACCATACTAAGTATGAAGAAGTAAAAGACCCCGAGAGGGAGTAATGAGGTCATCATATGAAAGCTTCAAAAAACGATATTGATTCCGGAGAGGCTGTGGGCATAGTTGCTGCCCAGTCCATAGGCGAACCGGGAACCCAGATGACCATGAGGACTTTCCACTATGCGGGTGTCGCAGAGCAGGTGCCACTGGGCCTCCCGAGGCTCATCGAGATTGTCGATGCACGCAGGACACCAAAGAAACCGATGATGGACATTTACCTGAATTCAGAGTATTCCAGAAGCGAAAAGAAAGCCCGCCAGTTCGCGGAGGAGATTGAAGAAGTCGACCTTCAGAGAATAGCTAAGATAGAAGAGGATTTTGCCACCAAGAGCGTTTCCATATCGCTCGACGAAAGCATTATTAAAGAGAAGGGCTTAACAGTAGGAGAAGTTGTGAAAACGATAAGGGCAGCGAGCACAGGCGTTGTTGAAGCAAACCGCGGAAACGTAAAGATAAAATTCGACGTATCGCTCCGCTCAATAAGGAGGATGATAAACAAGCTCCGTGTACTTCACATAATCGGAATCAAGAATATCAAGCGTGCCGTTGTCATAAACACCAAGACTGACAGGTTCATACGAACAGGGGGCACAAACCTCATGGATGTCCTCAATAAGAAGGGCATTGACACCAAGCGGACATATACTAATGACATAAAGGAAGTCGAAAAGGTATTTGGAATCGAGGCAGCGAGGAACGCGATTATTCGGGAGACGGAAGAAGTCATGGACTCCCAGAACCTAAAGGTCGATATCCGCCACATTATGCTCTTGGCAGATGCGATGACGATGGATGGGCAGATAAAATCAGTCGGCAGGCATGGACTTTCTGGTCAGAAGGCAGGCATCCTCGCAAGGGCCGCTTTCGAGGAGACACTCAAGCACCTCATCGCGGCCGCCATAAAAGCTGATGAGGATAAGTTGATAGGAGTCACCGAAAACATAATAATCGGACAGACAATCCCCGTGGGAACAGGAAACGTCAAGCTGGTAATGAAACGTTAGGAAGTGTTGGAATGAACATAAATAAAGCAATAAGGATGGCAGTCGATACAGGCGATGTCAAATTCGGCGCCCGCAGTACCATCAAGAACGTAGTCTCCGGGAAATCCAAGATGGTCATAATATCAAATAACTGCCCACGGGAGACCAGGGAAGACCTAGAGCGGAATTCAAAACTCTCGGGCGTTCATCTATTCAGATTCGGTGGCACATCTATTGAGCTTGGCTCATTATGTGGAAAGCCATTCCTTGTGAGTTCGATGGTTATCCTAGACGTAGGGGATTCAAACATAACCGGTATCGTAGAGGAGAAGGCTGATTAGTTGAAACTTACAAACGATGAAATCAGAAGTATCTCCATGTTCGAACAGCTCACAGGCGCAGTCGCAACAGATTGCGTAATTTCTAATGACGCTGTTGTATTTGTGGTCAAAGAAGGAGACCTTGGCCGCGCCATAGGAAAAAACGGCAGCTCAATAAACCGCGTCAGAACAGCGTTCGGGAGGCATGTGAATGTCGTAGAAAACGCACCTGAACTCACGGCATTCATCGAGAACATCTTCTCATCCATAAATGTTCTGAAGGTGGATGTGCGCGAGGGCGAGAAGTCGCTTGCGGTTGTCCGTATAAATGCGGAAGACAGGGGAAGCGCAATAGGGCGCAACGGCGAGAGAATAAAGATGGCCCGAATGCTCGTTGAAAGGCATTATGGGGCGGAGATTAAGCTTATAACAGAGGGATGAATATGGGAAGAGGAGAATTCAGCGGAAGGGATCTTCTGAGAAGGCGTAAGAAGCAACGATGGCTCAAGAAGCCATGGAAGAGGAAGACGCTTAGACTAAAGGACAAGTTTGATCCGCTTGAGGGATGTGCTCAGGCAAAGGGCGTCGTGCTTGAGAAAAAGGCGCTTGAACAGAAACAGCCGCACTCGGGTCTTATAAAATGCGTTCGTGTTCAATTGGTGAAGAACGGGAAACTCATAACCGCATTTGTACCTCGCGAAGGGGCGATAAACCAGATAGATGAGCACGATGAGGTTACTGTGGAAGGACTTGGAGGTTCGCAACGCGGGCAGATGGGTTCCATCCCGGGAGTAAGACACAAGGTTATTGCAGTTAATGGTGTTGATCTTCAGATGCTCCGGAAGGGCAGGAAGGAGAAGCCTAAGAGGTAGATGTCATGGTGAAGCTATTTGACAAATATGACTTTTTAGAAGTGAAGTGCAACGATCCAAGCCTCGAGAACTACGTATGTCTCAATCCAGTAAGGAGTCCCCATTCATTCGGAAGGCACGCGAAGAAGCAGTTCGGAAAGAAAGATGTGAACATTGTTGAGAGGCTTATTAACAAGCTCATGAGGGGAGGTACTGGGGAGAAAGCAGGCGGGAAAGTCATCAGGACACACGGAGCAATGCAGGGAAAGAAATTCAAGGCGGTAAAGATAGTGAAAAAGGCATTTGACGAGATAGCCCAGAAGACGAAGCAGAACCCGATACAGGTGCTTGTGGATGCGCTCCAGAACACAGCGCCAAGAGAGGATACAACGAGGGTACAGTACGGGGGGGTTTCCTATCAAGTGGCCGTGGATGTGAGTGCTGAGAGAAGACTTGATATGGCGTTGAGGAACATTGCAATGGCAAGCATCATAGGAACGTTCAACAAGAAGAAGCCATTCTCAAGCGCGCTTGCGGATGAGATCATACTCGCATCAAAGGGAGACATCTCAAGTTATGCGATAAAGAAGCGTGATCAGACGGAGAGAATGGCAAGGGGTGCAAGGTGAGCGCCACCATACGTGAACGAACTCCAAACCAACTTCCGATAATCAGTTTCTAATATGGTGGTAAAATGGTCAGAAAGGAATATGTTGTCCAAGAAGTGCAGAAACTCATGTACATTCAAGAG
>JBDRKD010000095.1:0-3159 GCA_043814255.1 Microcaldota archaeon | reverse complement strand
CTTGCCCCTTTCCTCTCCTCAATGTACAGGCTCGCCTCAAACGCCTTCCCTGTAGCTTCGTCTATAAGGGGGATTATCACTTCCAATCTTGTATTCAGCTCGTCTATCCCAACGGATGCGTTCATAATAATGTTCTCGCTTTTCTCAACCTGTCCGTCTATTATGTATGCTCTGGCTGAAGAGAGGGATTCGCTTATTTCCGTAATATCATACTGCTGTTTGTATTCCTCTGCCTTTGATGTGAGTTCTTCAAGTCTCCCCCTGACAAGTACTATCTCATCGAGCAGTTCAGTTGCGCTCCTCGCTTTCAACTTGAGGGCAGATAACCTGCTGTCCAACAGGGTCAGGTTCTCCCCTATAACGGGGAGCATATCCTCTTCTGCAGGCGGCTTCAACGAATCTGCCAGGTCAGCCAACAAATCCTCAATCCCTGAGAACTCTTCATAGAAATACCCGCCAAGGGAAGTGAGGTTGGTTTCATTCGCAATCCGTTCCTCCATCCGCCACACACTTTCATTCACATCCGCGTATTTCCCGATGAGTCGTTTGGCATATTTCGATGTCACACCGGCCTGTTCAAAGTAGGTTTCTTTCAGTGAAATCGCACCAGAATAGTTCTTGTCCTCCCCGAGCATGCGCATCTCGTCCTTTATGGAAGTCAATGCAGTGATGTTCTCAGACAGGAGCCCTGAATCGACAAGCACCAGCGCATCGGACGCGTAAGCCACAGTCCCAGTGAAATTGCCAATGACCTCCCCATACGTTTGTTGGTATTGGTAGACAACGTCATTGGCATCCTTCTCACGAATCCTCTCTTTCGTGATGGACTCCATAAAGTCTGCCTTCTTCTCAAGGTTCGGCAGTTCAGACAAGACTTCCTTAATCTGGGTCAGCCCAGCCCTGCAGTCATCTATCTTCCCGAGAGAGAAATTTATCCCATAGCAGAAGCAATATCCCCCAGAATCGCAAAGGAACATCTTGTTGCCCTTAATCAGGGCCGCCTGCTCTTCAATAACAGTAAGGTAATCCCATGCCGAGTTCGCCATCTCTGGATTATCTGGTATGCCCAATACAGCATTCTTGAAACTCCCCATGGAGCTATCTATCTCCATGTTGCGGGCCATCCAGTTCTGTATGGAATATACGAACCCATCCCCCTGCCCTTCGAAGACGCTCCTGCAAAGCGGGACAGAGAGGCACGCGTACCTACACGTTGCGAAGTCAGTGCACTCGAGCCTGTCTGTTCCAGTGTACTGCTCACAGGTGCTCTGCTCAGGATAGCGCGAGGCATTGAATCCATCGACGTATCCAATGAGCGTTTCCATATCAACGGAAACCTCGTTATCTGCCAGGTATTCGTGTTTGAGCGCAGAGTATATCACGAGGGGGTTGGTGATGAGATAGAAATCAGAGTTCTCAACCAATAATGAATCCACCCCATTAATGGTAAAGAGAGTATATGTGCCATACTCATTAGCTATCTCCCGCGTTTCAACACTCTCGCTTTCCTTGGTATAATCCCTTATCACATCGTCAACATTTGCGTATGTCACCGCTACCATAAGCAGCAGTACCAGCACAGTCCTGTTCATAAAAACCATATTACTCTCAAGATTATTAAATAACTTACTCTGGTCCCAAGTGCACCGCGCAAGCACGATCCGTGCACTTGGCTCTGTGGGAAACTGGTGTGGCAGCAGTACCGATACTGCGTTCCACTTACGGCAGACCCTGTGCAGGCTGGTTGCTTTCGAGGCGACTGGCCCCAAGCGCACCGCTGCCCGGAACAGTTCTACAGGGAGCTTTGCACATTAAATGCCGATAAAAAACAGTTCCCGCCCGATTAATGTGCAGGACCTAATTTATGTGCAAGGCCTCTACAGGGCCGCACTTTAAGAAGTTATAAATAATACTCTGGAGAATCTATTCCCATGAAAACCATTGTTGTCGGAGCAGGTCCAGCAGGGCTATTCTGCGCATATGAGCTTGCGAAAGCAGGTTTCAGCGTTGAGATATATGAACGTGGCGAGGAGATAAATAAGCGAGTCTGCCCCATGAAGCAGACCGGGCACTGCGTCAAATGCCCGGAATGCAACTTCATACATGGTGTTGGGGGCAACGGACTTTATTCAGACGGAAAACTCAATTTGGATCCGGAAATAGGGGGCAACCTGCTTGAATTCACCTCAAGGAACGGGGCAATGGAGCTCATAACATACATAGATGGAGTTTTCACAAAGCACGGTGCCCACGGAAGGCTGAAGGAGAAACTGGATTACGCTCAGGGGCTCGTGACCCGCGCCAAATCCCATGGGGTGAGATTCATACCAATCCAACAGAGGCATATGGGCTCCGACAGGCTCCCAAAGATAATCAGTTCTTTTGTGAAGGAGATGAAATCACTCGGAGTGATTTTCCACACCCGCACAAACGTCACTGATGTTGTTATCAAGGATAGGGAGGTTGCAGGAATACTCATAGGCGAGAAGGAGTTTGAGGCGGACCATGTTGTAATCTGTCCTGGAAGAGGAGGGGCCAAATGGCTTTTCGAATTGTGTATCAAGTATGGAATAAAATCAAGGCACCAACCAATAGATATCGGTGTGCGGGTGGAGGTTCCTGCTGAGATAATGGATGAGGCAACAGCCATATGCTGGGACCCGAAGTTCCACATCGATACACAAACATATGATGACCTCGTGAGGACGTTCTGCACAAACCCCCACGGATACGTAATAACAGAGCATTATCCCGATTTCGTGTGCGTCAACGGGCACTCATTGAGAAACAAGAAATCACAGAACACAAACTTTGCGTTCCTTGTGCGCCAGTCGCTTACCAGCCCTGTGGAGAACACCACCAGTTACGGGGAGGCCATAGCGCACATGGCGACGACGATAGGCGGCGGGAAACCGATAATACAGCGGATGGGCGATTTGAAGAAGGGGAGACGGTCTACTTGGAAGAGGATAGAGAAGAGCTATGTGAAGCCGACCCTAACCGAGGCAACACCTGGCGACATCGCAATGAGCCTCCCGGCTCGCATAGTGACAGATATCCTAGAGGGACTTGAGGCCCTCAACAAGGTACTTCCAGGGGTTTTCGAGGATTCCACATTGATCTACTCTCCAGAGATAAAATTCCACGCCCATAGGGTAG
>JBDRKD010000094.1:0-4445 GCA_043814255.1 Microcaldota archaeon | reverse complement strand
CTTCCCGTCCTTCACGTATTTCCCTGTATCGAACTCTCCGCTTGCGACTTCAGTCATCGCCTCAGGGCCCTTATTGACAACATACTGCGACTCAACGTGTATGCTCCATGTGCCCGCATCCCTGTCAAGCATAACCAGCACTCCAAAGGGCTTTCCAACCTCAGCGGATACCTTGTAGTTATCCTCAACAAAATCCTTTTTGGTATCCGGGTCAAATACAACCGCAACCTTCTCATCCCTTATGTAGGCGCGCATGTGGGGCACCCCAGATACCACCATCTTAGGATTCATTGTGTCACCGAAGGCAAACGGATACACATACCCGATGAAAGAGCCAGCTCTTGTCTTCTCAGCCTTCCCCTCATCAGTGATAGTGCAGGTGAACGATATTGCAGTCACCCCCTGTTTCAGCTGTACGTCCATTGGTTCTGGTCGGGTTGACGGACTGGAGTGAGTGAGGTCATTAACCCCCGTCAGTTGTTCTGTTCCAACCACATCCTTGATTAGGACGATATCCTCCAACTCCGCTCCCACTCCCTTGACATACTCCAAAACCCCCGGCCTTTCTTTATTGAATGCATCAGTTCTATCCTCGAGCATCCTATCATGGTCCTGTTTCATAGTGCCATAGAGTTCTGTTTCCCTGAACTTCTCCTGCATTTCAGGGAGCATATATCGGGCAAACCTGTTCTCCAGTTCATCAAAGGTAATGTCATCCTTGAGTATCTCCAGTTCGGGGTTTTCGATTATTGCCTCTGCAACAGCGTGGATTGTGGCTGAGACAATTGGTTTGTAATAGGTCTTCAATTCCTCATCCCGACTCTCAAACGAGGCATCGTTCGCGTCCTCCTTGTGTTTCGCCACCATTTCCTCTTCCAGTTTATGGTGTTCAGCAGTCACCGAGTCAACAAATCCCTCATCCATGAGTTTATCATATGCGTTCTCAACGATTGTTTTCATCGTTTCTTTTGTTTTTTCATACCTAGTTCCCATCTCCTCGCGGTCTATCTTTGTGTTGAACGGAGTGAATTCCCTAATGATGCCGCCCATCTCCTCCATCCTCTCCTTCTTTTTTATCTTGGTATAAAAGTCAGATCTCCTGAAATCATCCTGCATCCCTGGGAGAAGATACCTCACAAACTTTAGCTCAATCTCTCTCGTGTCCATTCCCTGAAACAGCCCCAGGCTCGGGCTCTCTATCTGCATCTCAGCGAGCGCGTTGAACGTAGCAGCCACAATCGGGTTGTCTTGATTGAAATAGAACGAACGAATATCGGCAGCCACAAATTCGTTGTTCGTGAATGCATCTTTGACACCTTCCCTGAACTCACTGTCATCCATTCTGTCAAAAATCTTCTTTCCAAGCCTCTCTGCACCATCAACCCCCAAGCTGTTCAATATATAGCCAGTATCGGAATCTTGAAAAAGACCTACGCCAGGAACAACCTGGCCACTAGAGCGTTTTCCCCACAGGACAATGTGCAAAGAACTCTTCAACCTATTCCTTTCAACGTCGTCTCCTTCCTTGTCATCAATCATGTCATCCAGTTTCGGGATGCCTGTTGTCAATGGTCTCACTTGCCCGCGCTCACCGGATTCCGCTCTGGGGGAAGACGAAAATGCGTTTCCATCAACAAAAAGGTAGGTTGCAACCCCAATAGCCACTATAGCGAGAGCCTTTTTCCAATTCCTTAGCCAAGTTCTGAGCGTGCCAGGCCTTTTGTACGCACCTGCCGCGACTTCGCCCCCAACTTCCTTTGAACCCAGTTTAATCTCATCTGCAATAACACCGCGACTAAGCATTTTCTCTTTTGAAAGGCCATTTACCAACCGGTCTCCAACCCACTCAGCAGTTCCCTTTCCCAACATCTTGTTCTCATCAGCAATCCCTTCCAGTATAGTCACAATCTTTGCTCTGAAGAGTTCATCCGGCATCTCTGCCCTGAGAGCTGTCTTGAGCTTGCTGCGTACCATATTTCTTATCGTATTCTGATAATCACCACTGAGAGTCAATCCAGTCAGGTCGCTTTCAATTCCCCTGAACACAGCCCCCAATCTGCTTTCATCATAAATCATCATCAGTTCCCCATTCGCCATAAGCTCTTTTTTCAAACCATCTGTAAGCGCTTTCGCTTTTCCCGCAGTGATTTTTGGAGATCTGGCGGATGCGTATCTTCCTTTGAATTCAGGGTCGTCAATTACTCTGCCAATATCATCTTCCCCACCCAAAGGAACGTATTTCCCAGTTTTCCACTCTTCCATCAGGGTAAGCTTCAATTCATCCAATTTCCTGTACTCTCTTTTTGCATTGTCGATGAATTCCCCAAAAGACCCCTTAAGGGCCTCTATCTGACGTTCACCAATCGCGTCTTTGTTCACAATTAGGCCAACGGTGAATTTTCCAAGTTTACTGTCTTCCTTAAAGGCAAATGCACTGATGGCCCCACCACCAAATTCTATGCCTTGTTCCCAACCACCCTCTATCCCAAGGGCATCAGTTGCTGCATCAGCCAGTGCATGGCCGAGCATAAATTTTCCACCACGTTTTGTGATTTTCCCAACCTTTCCCCCAAATTCAGAGGAAATGAGGGCAGTTGCAAGCAGGTATTCACCGTAATTCATGGTCCAATTGGATTGGACAATTCCTCTGCCATTGCTCCCTTGTCCAAAGCCCCCATGTTGTTTAGCCGTTGCATCCACTAGTGCATTTACATCTATGTCCTGTTTCTTCCCTGGAGCAAATGTTCCGTTTCCCATACAACCACCCATTCAAACATTATTCATAATTACGCCCATCCGGTTTCGCAGCATATTTATCCCTATCTGTGGTCCCCCTATTCGAAACCTCAAGCTCAGCATTGTTCTTGAGCCACTCAAGTGAGATGAACCCATACCTATACTCATCTGCAAGCCCCTTCATATCAACATCAACATCCACGCCCGCCTTCGAACGCATCGTCTTTTCCGTATTGCCTGCAAAGTACCCCATAATTGAGGGGAGATCAGAACTCTTCACTCCCTTATAGTTCTTTGAGCAGAACTTAAGTATCTCTTCAGGGGAATCAGCCGGACCGCCATGGTTCAAATAGAGGTCCACAGTCTCCTCAACAGTAAGCCCAAGGAATCTTGCTATTATTTTCAGGTCCCCGCTTCCCTTAAGCTCTGAGAGCGTCTTGGCCCTCTGGGTTATAAGCCTGCGCTGAACCCCACTCACAATAACATTCATATCCAAAGGATCCAGTCCATCTATACCCATGCGACCAAGCACAGTTTCTGCATCCCCTTCCCTAACCCTTGCGTTGAAGCAGCGTATTCTGGAACAGACATCATCATACTTCTTCTTTGCCTTCTCTTTATCTCCACCATATAATCTCTCTAGGTGTGAAAGCGGATTATCACGGCTACTCTCAACCATTCCCTTTTCTGCGAATTCGTCAGCAAACTCACAGTCCAAGTGTGGGTAGCATTTCCGGTTCTCGTGTTTCCCGTATTCATAGTACTGGTCCAGCATCATTGCCCCCACCAGACCACCGCCCTCAATCCAGTTCGCAACATCAAACACCTTTGTCGGGGTTAACATATCCGCACTAATCTTCTGCCCAGCATCCAGCCATTTGCTGATAGTCACTCTCCTGACTCTATCCCCTTTCCCAATAGTTGCCTCGAAGAGCTTGTCTGCAAACCTGGAAAAAGATTTGCTCTCGCCGAGCAGCTTGCTGATGAGGATCTTTCCTGGTTTCCCCCTTGCAGAAGCGAACCCGAATGATACTGTGAATATTGCTGCTGACACCGCAACCCTCGCCTGGCTTGACTCAGAGCCCAACGTGTCATTGGTCTTATATGCATCATAGATTGCCTTGAATGCCTGCCAGCCCCAGTATGCGACCATTGGCCATTTCCCGAACATGAAGAGGTAGAAATTGTCCTCCACATTCTCATTTATCTGCTTGATGAGGCTGTCGTCTTCAGCAAGGACAGACATCAAAGCCCCTCCTTTTTCATAATAATAAGTTCCCATCTCCTTTATCACTCCGTTGTATACTCCCCCGTCAACCATGTTCTCCATGGCGTCTATAACAGAATCCCCCCTCCCGCGTATTCCGAGCCATGGGTCTATCACAGTGTATTCCTTATCCTCTTCAGAGAACGCGACAACAACGATGTGGTCTTTACTCTTCATCTCCCTTCCAGCATCGCTTATGAAGACAAATGTTTTGGTCTCCAAGGCATAGTCCTCACCTTCGGAGAGGTATGGAAGACGTGAGCACTTGTCCGGCAGCAGGAGCGCCACACGCGCAATGGCTTTCTCACTAAGCCTATCTGATAATCCTTCTGTGGATGAGAAATATGCCTCACCACCATCCCTGAATTCGAGTCCTTGATTCATAATGTCCAGATGGCGGTCATATGAAACCTTGTAGTTCTGGTCAGCCCAATAGAAGCGC
>JBDRKD010000093.1:0-9998 GCA_043814255.1 Microcaldota archaeon | reverse complement strand
CGCAGATGTGAACACAAAGAGCGCAGACGGTTTAACGCCACTCCACGACGCAGCGTACAATGGCCACACCGGGGCAGTAAAACTGCTTATAGAGAAAGGGGCAGACATGGATGCCAGAGACGTGGATGGATGGACGCCATTACACTGCACCGCAGAACTCGGAAGAACAAACATCGCTAAGCTATTGTTCAAGAACGGAGCGGACATAAATGCAAGGAACTCCAGGCATCAGACCCCTCTGCACAGGGCGGCATGCAGCGGACATTCCAGAATGGTAAACCTTCTTATAGAGAATGGTGCAGACATAAATGCCAGGAACAACGATGGACAAACACCACTTCATTGCGTTGCAGAGTTCGGGAGAGCCGAAGTGGCGAAACTGTTGCTCAAGGAGGGTGACCCAAACATCCAAGACGAACAAGAACGCACGCCACTCCACTATGCCGTCGAGTTCGGGAGAGCCGAAGTGGCGAGATTGCTTTTGAGGAGCGGTGCCGATTCTAAAGTTGAGGATAATGATAGCAGTACTCCTTTGGACATTGCCCATGGGATGAGGCACAAGAACATTGCACGAATGCTCGAGAACGTTAAGAGAGGGGGTAGGGGGAGTTGACAGTATCTCGTTAGTGGCTGAAACCAAAAGGTTTTAAATTACAAGTTAGTGAAATATTGGGGGGATGTAGTTATGGAATTAGAACTCGATGATACATCAGAAGGTTTTATTGCAATTGCGGCAGCTATCGTTGTAATACTTACAGCAATGGCAGACCAGATGTTACTCTCACTGGGGTTATCCGTGGGGTTCCTTTGTTGCTTGGCAGCATATCGGCTCCTTCATGCGCACTATAAGCATGAGAAGCCCCCAGCTAAAGAACCTAAAAAGAAAGAGTAACCACACAGGCCTCTTTTTCTTTCCTTTATCGGCTAGTCTGATTGATGCATGACCGTCAGCATGCACCATTCACAGAAACACTGTTTACGCGCCTACGCAGCAACATCTTCTTTGATTGGGATATTAGATACACAGTACATGAAACCAGTAGTATCCACGCCCAATCAGACAAACCAAGAGGAACGGTCTTGAAAACAACATTCAGACCCGTATAAAGCACCGCAATCTGCATCAGTATTGAGATTGCTACAGAGCCGATTACGAATTTACTCGTCCTGACATCGACCCAGAAGTTCTTAGTCCTGTATGTCAACACATTGAACAACTGGAACACGACCAATGTGGTAAAAGCGACCGATTTTGCTTTGAGGCTATCGACCCCATAACTATAGAACATGAACAAAGTTCCCAACCCCATGACAAATCCGATGAGCAGGATATCGTGCATGGCATCTTTAGTTATGATGTTCTCCGTCCTCTTTCTCGGAGGGTTTTTCATAATGTCCTTATCAAACGGATCCAATCCAAGCGCCAACCCCGGCAGGCCATCTGTTAATAGGTTCACCCACAATATCTGAATGGCCAATAGGGGAAGGGGCCATCCGACAAGAATCGCCAGAAAGATAACCATTACCTCTGCTAAATTAGAGGAAACTGTATATTGAACGAATTGACTAATGCTGTTATATATGCCTCTTCCCTCTTCCACAGCGTTCACAATCGAGGCAAAATTATCGTCTGTGAGCACGATATCTGAAGCCTCCTTGGCCACATCAGTTCCCGTAATGCCCATCGCAATCCCAACATCCGATTTCTTCAGGGCAGGGGCATCGTTAACCCCATCTCCAGTCATAGCAACGACATGGCCCCTTCTTTTGAAAGCATTCAGTACCCTTACTTTGTGTTCAGGACTTACCCGCGCATAGATGACCGTCTTCTCCAGCACAGCATCAAGTTCCTCATCGCTCAACTTGTCTAGCTCCTCCCCGCTCAACGCATTGTCGCCTTCCCCGAATATTCCCAACTCCTTCGTTATCGCAATCGCAGTCAATTTATGGTCCCCAGTTATCACCACGGTCCTGATGCCAGCTGTTTTGCATTTGGCGATGGCGTCCCTGACCTCTTCCCTCGCTGGGTCAATCATTGCCTGCAGTCCAACAAAAACCAAATCATTCTCAAGCTTATCCAGTGCTCCAGAGTGTCCCACAGCCAGTTGTTTATATGCAAAACCCAAGACCCTCAGGGATCTGTTAGCCATGGTGCGGTTTATCTCCAGAATCCTCTTCCTCGCAGCATCATCTAGTTTCTTCGTTTTTCCCATCTCAAATATGTACTTGCATTTGCTTAGGATTATGTCCGGTGCCCCCTTAGTATATGCCATTCTTTTCTTTCCCTTCTCATGAACAGTTGTCATGCACTTCCTTTTTGAATCGAACGGGATCTCGTCTACTCTTGGGGCATGCCCTTCCAAATTCTTCTTCTCCAACCCCCATTTTGCAGCTGAAACAAGCAATGCTCCCTCAGTTGGGTCGCCAGTTATCCCCCACATCTCGTCATGGTTCAAACTGGAGTCATTGCACAAAGTTCCGATTCTTAATAACAGCTCGATATTCCCCTTATCTGTTGCTTTCCCCGAGTATTTGAACTCCCCTTTCGGTGCATATCCTTTGCCAGTAACCTCAATTACTGAGCTGTTGGTGTAGAGTTCCTTGACAGTCATTTCATTCTTTGTCAGCGTTCCTGTCTTGTCTGAGCAGATAACATCAGTACAACCAAGAGTCTCGACGGACGGGAGCTTCCTAACAAGAGCATTGCGTTTTGCCATCCTTCTGACCCCGAAAGCCAGAGAAACCGTGACAACAGCGGGCAGGCCCTCAGGAACAGCAGCTACGGCCAAAGCAACTGCAACAAAAAACATCCCGCTTACATACTCAATATCAAAGACACCAGTTGCAGAGTACTCTTTCAAGCTACCAAGCAAAAAGACGATTGCACAGATCAGGATGGCCGCCAGACCAAGCTGTTCACCAAACCGCTTCAACTTATCCTGCAGGGGAGTTGTTTTTTCATCCTCCTGTTGAATCATGTGCGCGATCTTGCCCATTTCCGTGTTCATGCCCGTATCTGTCACCACCGCTTTCCCATGGCCCTTTGTTACAATGGTTCCCATAAACGCCATGTTCTCCTGGTCAGTTACCGAAGTTCCTTCATCAAGTGGTTCGAGAATCTTTGGCGATGGTACTGATTCGCCTGTTAATGACGCCTCATCTATCTGCAGTGCCCCCACATGGATCAATCTTGCGTCGGCAGGCACCTTATCTCCCGCCCCCAGAAGGATTATGTCCCCCGGAACCAGGTTCTTGGAATCCACTTCAAGTTCCTTTCCACCCCTGACGACCCTTGCCTTTAACGCAGTTAATTTCCTCAACGCCTCAATGGCTTTCTCCGCCCTATACTCCTGGACGAAACCAAATATCGCATTGAGGAGTACTATGATTAGGATGACTATTGAATCAAGTACCTCACCTATCAGGAAAGAGATGACTACGGCAGCTAGGAGGATTAGGACAATGAACGACGTGAATTGCCTGACGAATATCTGGTATGGCGTGATGCCTGCTTTCTTCCTTATTATGTTGGGCCCATATTCTTCTAATCTCCGCATAAATTCAGTCTCACTCAAACCATCTTCGGATGATTTCAGTGTATTCAGGGCATATTCCGCGTCCGAGCAGTAGTAACTTCCTTCCATTCCAATCAACCATTTTATTTCAACCACGATTTATTTAACTATCGTTGAATATCCTTCGATGCAAAGAACATTGCACATGTAGCTATCCGGTCTCGCGTTGGTTCTGGGGATAGACAGGATACTGGATATGAGCCGAACTGCAGTGAATGTGACCGGCGATATCACAGCATGCCTTTTCATAAACAAGTTCATACCAGAATAGTTCATTCGGGCTCTCCCCTTTTTTCGTCCCCAAAATAGAAACGTCATTCCTTTAATCCAAAATTCTTCTTCCTATAATATCTAGTATAGACTGCGGCAAGCGGGTTATGTCCAAGAACCCTGTCCTTTACTGCGAATGTGGTTAGTGGCGCCTGGGAATATTTGGAGAATAATATGTCATGACCAACACACAATCCCAAGACGATGTTCAGATCAGTGCCTGCCTGGTTGAGAAGTTTGGCCTGGGTAATCGGATTGCACATGGTCTCGCGTCTCTCCGGATTACCCCCCTCTATTTTCGGCAGCCCAATCTCCCCTTTGTCTATCCCGCAAACCTTGCAGCAAACTGACTCGATCTCGAAATCCTTTTCCAATATGGCTGAAAGAACTTGTGCCTCCTTCTCAAGGCCTATGCAAAAAGCAATCCCCAACTTCCCATATCTCATCTTTCGAGAAAATTCAATAATCTCCTCAAGGCGCGTATATTTCATATAATGTTTAGCTTCTATTTCCGCAGCGACATAATGTACTGCTTTATCATCGCCAACATAGGCAGATTTGAATTCGTCCCTTTTTCCAGTACAATCCTTCCCATCGATATAACATTCCTTTTTCTTGCATGTCGCACATTTCATAAAAACACCACGTTTTTCATCATATACTAACCATTACTAAGAGAAACAATCTTCACAATATCGGAACAGAGGTTTCGGAGCGCTTCTGCAGCCCTCCCCCGTCCATGCAAAGGCAAAGTCCCATCCGCAAGCAGAACCGGCAATTCTTCATCGTATGGAATACTAGCCAGGAGTGCTTCTCCGAACATGTCCCGCATTGTGTTCTCATATTTTTCCGATAAACCATATTTGTTCAGAACTACTTTGAAAGGTATTTTGAAGTGCTCAGTTACCTCAAGCGCTCGCTGCAAGTTCCTTATGCTGGCGGGAGTTGGTTCGACAACGCCTATCGCAAGGTCACAACCGGACACCGCAGCAATGACTGGGCAGCCTATGCCTGCCGGGGCATCGATTATCATGTGTTTTATACCGCGCTTTTCCGCTATGCGCCCAGCCTCCTGTTTTGCCTCAAAGACCATCCTGCCGCTTCCAGTTTCTCCCGGAAGAAGTTGCGTGTAAACAAGTGGAAAGTGGGGGGTTTCCTTTACTATCATCTTCCCAGTAAGTTTTGGAACGAGTTTAAATGAACCATTTGGACACCCGAGTACGCACGCCCCACAGCCTTCGCACGCGCTCTCATCGACAGATACGTTTCCATCCTTGATGCTAATTGCATCGAATTGGCATATCTCTGGGCAGTTCGTGCAGGAAGAGCCTTTAGCACCAGTATATTGAGCCACCTTGGAGACACTGAGTGACTTCCTAAGAACCTCTTTTCCCTGGAACAGTATGTGCTGGTTCGGGCAGTCTGCATCTGCATCGACCAACACAAGCTTTACGCTTTTGGAGAGTACTGATGCTATCGATGAAGTAATCGAAGATTTCCCAGTTCCTCCCTTCCCACTTAATATAACAATCTTCATTTCCCTAACCTCTTTGCAAGTTCAAGGAACTCTTTTGAAATCTCGTGCTCTGGATGCATCCCCACTAATGGGATTCCCCGCACATATGATTCGAATACTTTTTCATCATATGGGATTGAAACATCAGCTTCGATCTTTTTCTTGGTTAATGTGCTTCTGTTCATCACTGTTTTGAATGGTATTTTCAATGAGTTGAGGAGTGATGAGATTATCCGAAAGTCATGCTCCCCAAATAATGTCGGCTCAGTGACGGCAAATGCCTCATCACACCCACGGAGGGCGGCTACTACCGGACAGTGGGCGCCGGCTGCTGTGTCAACTATGATGTAACCTGCATCTGAATTTGCCATACCTCTTTTTTTTATCGCGTCAACCATCCTTTCAGAAAGGGGGTCGGAGGGCTTCAATTCCCCAGAGAAAAGCTCAATCCCACCGCACTTCGTTTCATACGTCCAACCAACAGTTTTCTTGTGTTCGTAGATTGCATCTGATGGGCAGACAACCTGGCAGGCTTTACATCCATTGCAAACATTAGGGACTAGCGTAGGCACAGAATCCTTCAGTTGATAAAGAGCGTTGTACTGACACGCACTCGCGCATTTCCCACATTTCGTGCACTTGGAATCATCGAATTCTGGAACGAAAGAGGTTACTTGTTTCTTATCTTCAAGCTCTGCTCCAAAGAGGAAATGGGCGCTTGGGCAGTCTGCATCGCAATCGAGATAAGTAACCTTCTTCCCAAGTTTTGAAAGCGCAACGGCAAGGTTCACTGCAAAAAAGGTCTTTCCTGTTCCTCCCTTGCCCCCAGTAACGCCTATAATCATATTACCACTACTTAATGTGTGCAGGTGTTTTCATCTGGAACAAGCTCCCCGGAAAGGTATGCTTCAACTGCCTTTTTTATGTTTCCACTTGTCCCAAGAACAACCTTAATTCCCATGGAACCGAATATCTCGACAGCTCGGGGACCCATCCCCCCAGCAATCATGACATCTGCATTTAGGGAAGAGATGAATTTGGGTACCGCATCAGGAACATGCTCTTTGAAATAAGGGTTTTGCACCTGCTCAACACCAATTATCCCTGTGTTCTCACAATCGAAGATTACAAATTCGGGGCATCTCCCGAAATGCCCTGAAATTTCTCCACCTGCACCTCCCCCATTAGATGACACTGCTATTTTCATGGCCTACCACCCCGAAATCTCCCTCTAAATAAGTTACCCTGTCCCCCTCTAGAGCCCATGCCAAAATGCCCTGGGACATTTGGTGCCCCCAGAGGCTGTTCCCCTCCTTCGAGGAACTGCTTCACCGCATTCTCAACTGTCCCGGGAATCAAATAGACATCTATCTTCGCCTGCTGGAGCACCATGATAGCGTTGGGTCCGCAATTGCCTGTGATTACAGCATCCACTTCCCGCTTGACTATCTCCTGTGCTGCTGCGATACCTGCCCCGCCTCCAGACATGCCACCTGGATTCTGCACCACTTCTGAATTCAGGATTTCCTTCTTGTCTTTATCCACCTCTACAATGGTAAATGTTTGGCATCTCCCAAAGGTAGGGCAGACATTATCCGTAAGGCCACCGCTGTTCGAACTAACTGCAATCCTCATCATCTCACCTGTCTATTTATGGGCCTCAAGCTCTTGGAGTCTCTTCTTTATCCCAGAAAGCTCTGACTCCAGACCGGATGCATACGATTTTAAATCCGCCATCTCCTGGTCTTTGGTTGGTTCTGGTGCGTTGGCAGTACCAAGGAATCCTCTTCCAAAGCTCATGCTCATTCCTCTTCCGAAACCTCTTCCTCTAAAGCCGACTCCGCATCCGTATCCTCTGCCCCACCAAGGGCCTGTTCCATCTCCTCCTGGCATATATTTCACCTCTTTTTTTTGGAAAGGGAGTAATCCCCCCCGTTAATCTTGATCGCCTTCCCTTCCACAAGCGCTTCTGCTATTTTTCTCCTAGCCGATATTATGAGCCTGTGGAATGTAGGCTGGGAAATTCCCATAGTCTTGGAAGCTTCCTCTTGTTCCAACCCCTTGAAGTCCTTAAGCCTGATTGCTTCGAACTCCTCAACAGTTAGCTCCACTTCCTTTAAGTCCGTAAGGGGTATTGCCCTTGGCTTGAAGTAAGTAACCCCTGGCACAGCATCAACCATCTTGCATTTTTTTGGCCTTACCATGTTATGAATATAGATTCAAAAAGATTTATAAGTGTTATGGATATAAATTCATAACGGTTAATCCAGAATTGCTTATGCTGGTCTAAAAGCCATAAATAAAGGCTATGGTGAACATGAAACGGGGAATCACGCCTCCAACGTACTTCGTGGCACTGCTGTTATTTTCAGTAGGGTCACATGTTGTGGTTCCGATAAAAGAAATAATCCAGCCACCCTACACTTACTCTGGAGGTATGCTGATAGCGTTCGGCATACTGCTGAACATATGGGCAGATACATTATTCAAAAAAATGGGAACCACGGTAAAACCACACGAAAATCCTTCAAGACTCATAACCCAGGGTCCCTTCCGCATTAGTCGCCATCCGATGTACCTGGGAATGGCATCGATACTCTTAGGGGTAGCTGTTCTTTTGGGGTCTGTGATAACGTTTGCGTGTCCAATAATCTTTGTGGTTGTGATGGAGAGAATGTTTATTCCCCACGAAGAGAAGAACATTGAAAGAATTTTTGAGAAGGAATATCTCAAGTATAAACGGAAGGTACGGCGTTGGATCTGAATCCAGTATATCGACAACCCGATTCCTAAGTAGGTAGTTCCAAACCAAACGTCAAAAGGGTAATAGCTATCAAACCTTTTTCTTTCTTGCTTTTCTGCTATTCTTCTTGATCAGCTCTATCGCCCTTCTTATCGAGAAGTCAACTTCCGTAACGCTTTTGCATCCAGTGCATATCAGTTTGCCATTCTTGAAGAGAAGCAAAGATGATTTCGGGTCCTTAAACTTAAGGATTGCACCTGGGAACTGCTCCGGCTCGTATTCAACATTATCCAACTCCTGTGCGATGCGGTATAAGTCTATTTCAAAACCAGCTTCCGCCGAAGCGACGATGTTCTCAATTTTAAATTTGATTTTAAGTTTCTGCGGTGTTTTTCTTTTGACCATATATATCACTAAATTTATGGGTGGAAACAATTATATATTTGTTTTTAAAGGAAAAAACCGTTAATTTTGTAGAACTGGCCTAAATGGGGGCAAAATGCCTTGGGAAGTGTTGGTGGAAACGAGGGTGCGCCCTAAGAACTACGGAGTAAGGCGGAACTCAATTGGGGGAGGATGTTACATTATAACTTTCCCTAAACCCAGTATAAAAAGCATCAACTGCGTTTCTTTCCAATGTTAACCTATAAGATGCGAAGCCGATCCCTTCCTCTACAAAAGAGACGTCTCTGCTACATATCTCTTCTTTTGAATAGCCCTGAACTTTCACACGGTATTCGCTGATCAGGTCGTTTATCTCTTCAGTTGAAGGATTCATGCTAAGTCTCATGTTCAACCCAGGGAGAGTCCAGATAAAGTTGAACACATCCTCATCCGAAAGTTCCGTGTGTCGATCGAGCCTTATTGAAACACCATAGTCAAACAATACCACAGATGAACTCTCAGGAACAATTAAATGCGATCTTCCCATATCGTCTGCCAAAATTGTGTCGTTATAGTAAACATCTCTCGCATGTAGTTTGTAAAGAATTTCGCCTGTTCTCCTCCCAATCACATGCATGCTCTCAGGGGTAGTTCTCTCTTTCCCCATCCTAGTGAACAATTTTCCTTCGACAAATTGTTCTGTTAAGAAACCCTCAAGACTTTCAAGTTGTTTCGGTCCAACTTCCAAACCACTTGCAATTTCTGCGATTTCATTCTCTCTGCTGTTCTGTAAAGGCTTCACAACCAGCTTTTTTTCGGCATTGGAGATTATAACTATTGGGCCCCTAGTTCCATATTCAAAAGATATGTTCGTTCCCACTGCCTCATAGACCAATTTGAAAGTTTCTGGGAAAAAGCCGAAAAGGGAGTAACTTTTGGCCTTTGCGTCTTGCGAGACTTTATGGTAAAGGTCAGGATTCGTAATCGCAAGTTTCGTGAATGGAATCATGTGCCCAGGAGGCGGTTGGTCGAACTTTTTTCTTACGGCTTCGATATCCCTAGGACCAAGCCTTGACGAAATGGCTCTTTGGATGTCTCGAACCTGATTAGGGGAGTATAATTGCTGCTTCATGACCAAGCCCTCATAGTAACATATTATGGTTTTCGTAATATTTAAACATTCGCATTCTGTGGTTGAGTAAGAGAAGAAGTATGGGAGTGCAATGCAATAGCCTTACGCCCTGGGGAGAGGCCTTGATTCTGTCGAGGAGCAGCACCAGTATAGATACGTAAGTGACGAATACGGCATCAACGAATATTAAGACTCGCAGCGGAGGCTAGGGGCATGAATGGACTAAAAGCATATGACGAAAATATAAGGAGGGCGACCGAACGAGTCAAGGCCGACAGACAATTATTCTTCAAGTGGATTTTTACCATTTATAGCTGCGAAATCCCTACCTTTTCCCCAATTTTTCAGTTCATCAAGTAGCGGCACGTCCAAATCGTA
>JBDRKD010000092.1:0-8776 GCA_043814255.1 Microcaldota archaeon | reverse complement strand
GGAGAGCACAAATCCACAACCCCTGGTCAGAGCTCAATGCTCTTAACCCTTCTTGGAGGAATGTTCTACACACAGAGAAAGCAGAGACAAGGAGTAGCGCTTAAGGCTTTCGAATCAACTGCGAAAATAGATCCAGAGAGGGCGCTTAATTTGTTCATAGATGCAAGTAGAATGGTGAAGCTTTCAGAGAGCGAGGTCCACAGTATGCTTGATTCGCTCTCAGATAATATAGCGAGAACAGACAAGACTGTAAACCAGAGGATGGTGAAGAAACTAGTTGATGAGATTATGGAAGGAAGGGTATTGGATGATGTTCAAAAGAGGCTTGATGATAATGTTCCGTTTACGGATGCTGTTCAGGAGCGAATAGTGTCTCTTATAAACAGCATGACCCTATTCTCAACAACAGAATATCTCTCCAGACTGGCTAGTTTCCAACCAAGTGAGAAAGCACCCACTATGATTTCAAAAGCAACGGAACTAATAGGGATAATCCAACTTGCAGATAACGCCAGGATTATGAACGACATGCAGATGGGAACCTAGGCTTCCATCCCAAGCCTTGCAAGCGCGTTCTGCGGGTTCTCATAATACATGTTGCAGAATTCGGATACTTGCTCTATCGTATGGATGTTGCTCCTATCAAGGCTCCTGAGGATGCGTGCGCGGCTCTTAAGCTCGTCCATTACTTCCTTTGGGCTTATGCCTGCTGATTCCGCAAGCCTGTCACGATATACTACACTTGGCCTCAGGTCTTTTATCTTTGCGCTCTTGTAATCATACTTGCAGAGGTCAGAGAGCAGAACTGTTTTTTCAACACCACCAGTCTCAGCTATCTGCGACACAACCCTTGAAATATTCTTCTTAATGTTGAATTGCTTGACCATGACGAAAGCATCTATCATCGGAATGATGTCTGTTGGGATGTTCATGGGCATGTTCTGCAGCCTGGTCACCATCTCCCTGGCCGTGCTCGCGTGTATTGTGCACATGCAGATCTTTCCGATGTTCATGGCAGTCATGAGGTCTATTGCCTCCTCCCCTCTCACCTCGCCTACGATAATGCGGTCTGGTCTCATCCTCAAAGTGTTCCTGACGAGGTCCTTCAGCGTTGTATCGTCATTCGTCTCAAGCCTGGAGCAGTTCTCCTTTCCCTGGGTGTTCAGCTCAAGCGTATCTTCGATAACAACAAGTCGTTCATTGGGGGGGAAGAAACTGAACATCGCATTTAGCAGCGTTGTCTTTCCAGCTCCTGGCATTCCACCAATCATCAGGTTGGCAGGTTTTATGGAGAGTCCGTCGCTATAGAGCCACAGCATCGACCCTATTGCGTAATCGGTAGTCCCATTCCTTACGAGGTCGATTATCGAGAGTGGCGTCTGCCTGAATTTCCTGATTGTTATCTGCGGACCCATCGGAGATTCGATGACATTGGCCCTCTGTGTTGTCACAAGATGCAGGTCATTAATCGGCTTGTATTCCGTCTTGCCTGAGAACGCCAGTAGTTTCCTCACGAAAAGGTCCAAATCTTCAAGCGTTTCGAACCTTCTCTTTGTTTTAGTCATGCCGGTTTTCTGGTGAAACACAAATACTGGATTGAGGGCACTTATCATAATATCCTCTATCTCCGGGTCTTTCATGATATCATCAATAATATCATAAGAAAGGATTTCATTTACCATCTCATCCTTCTCAGAAGAAGTGAGGCTTTCCCTAACCTCAGAAAGTATTTCGAAGACAATGTCCTTCCTGGTTTCAATGCTCTGGCCGTACGTAAGTTTTCTGGCAAGCTTCTCAAGCACGTACTTATACAGGGACCGTTTCTCCTTTGAGTCCTTTTTTTTCATCTCTTCCTTTTTGCCACCCATACCCAAACATTGGCCAGCCAGATATTTAAAGCTTATGTGGTTTATGCTCCGCGAGCTTCCAAAGGGCCTCGAAGTGCTTTTTCAACCCCTTCGCTACCTTTTTGTTCTCTATGAGGAGACCGAACACTTCCCCCTCAGAAAAAAGGAGCAGAGACGCCTTATCCCCATAGACATGGAACGTTGTCAGCGTGGAGTATTCTGCTGGAAGAAACCGAACCTTTGCGTGAGGGAGCCTCGATATCTCTGTCCCGATTTTCGTGGTTCTAGGCCTTGAGTCGAATATAACCCTAATGCGTATTCCTTTTTTCCTGCACTGCGTATAGTAATTCTCAATAGTGGAGCCTAACAACCCCCTACCCTCGTAATTTGCAATAAAAACTAGGTCCTCTTGGCCTCTTTTCAGTGTGGATACTATATCCCTGAAGAGGTTTCGAACGCCCTTTTTACCAAGCAGTATGCCAACCGAAGCCCTCTCACTGGTATTGAAATATCTCCCCAGATCCTCAATTGAATCCCTTAGTTCTTGCAAATCTCTTTTTTTCTTTTTTTCAATGTCATTGAGTTCGTCCTCAATATTTTGAATTAGCGTTTTCGGTTCCAATGCAGTAAAGACCCGTTTGTTGTTTATCATACTGATGGTGACAAGCCCCTTCTCAATAAGTAGGTTGAGGTAATCATAAACCAACGTCCTATTGATTCCTGTTCTCTGTACAATGTCTGCAGCTGAGGCAGAACCAAGGGAGAAAAGACACCCGTATACTCCAGATTGCCTCTCGCTCAAACCGAATTTTGCCGAAAACTCCTTAAAATCCATTTCATCAACTTGTTGTATTATATCAATACAACACATATTTAAATCACCTAAAGTTAAAAAGAGTTTCTCATGAATTCGTTGGCAGCCGCTACTCTGGCTAGGATAAGGGAGCAGGAAGAACCTACTTCGAGAGAGAGGAAAATCTCCGCCTCATAGCAGAGTTGCAGAGGGACCCAAATTACATACGGGAACTAATAATGGGATTGAATTTTGCTGATAATGGTTTGAAGCAACCGTGCACAACACTGGCAATAATACTAAAAATCGGAAGGAAACACCCGGATGAAAGCATAAGAATTCTCGAAAAAGCTCTTAAGAACGATGAGGCTCCCATCCATTACCTGTGCGAGCTCATATACAAAATACACAGGGTCTGAGAAACAACCTCACTCCAGATCTATTCTCGGAGCGAGGAAATACATGAGTTTGGCGTCCCCAACCTCATACTCGATCTTTATCGGCTTGTTGCTCTTGAGATGCAGCGTAACCTGCGTTCCATCCGGACATGCCTTTACAATATCATCAAGGTATTTGAGCGGAAAAGTGGCCTTCGCATCCTGTTTTGAGTCTACCTTTATCCCTTCATCACCTTTGGCGTCTTCGAGAATAAGGTCAGCATTATCCCCATGGGCGTCCACAAAGAACCCAGAGGAATTCGCCTCAAGTGTCACATGAGAGCTTATGAGCACAGCATCCCTAAGCGATTCCTTTAGGTGTCCTGCATCCATCGTTACAATTGAATCATGTTCTATTTTCAGTTCCTTGTGCGTTCCTGGAGGCATCTCAACGAGTGGCACTTTGAAATTTCTTTTGGATGTACCGGATGAGAACTCCATGACAAGCTTGTTCTCGTCAAGAGACATATTGAGTTTCTCTCCCCCTCTCGTTCTGGCCATTATTTTGGAAAGGTTATCAAAATTCAGACCGATTTTGTTTGGAGCATTTATCTTATACTCAGAGAATGCAGTCTTCGGGATAAAGAAGCTTACCATGGCAATCTGGGATGGGTCCATTGCCCTAAGCCTGATACCATCATTCTCAATCTCAAAGGTTCCCTCCTCTATAAGATTCACTATGGCGTCGATGCAGTTTTTCCAGAGCTTCGCATCCTCGATTTGAATATCAAACATAAATTCACCCCCAAGGTCATTATATGAAGTACTGAAACTTATATAAATTCTATCTCCTGAACCGGTTCACTAGGTTCGCAACCTTCCCGAAACCATGCACAAACGGAGTGCTCAACCTGCCCCCAGAAACAGTGTTCCTTTTCTTAATAGCTTCCCTGAGACCCCGTTCTCCCTCCCCATCAAATTCGGTCCATCCGGAACCGATTTCAAAGTCAAAGTGGGCGTCGCTTCCCCCGGTCTGCGCACTTCCATATTTCTCGGCCAGTTTGCCAGCCATCAGATTGTCCTCATTGAATATCACTCTGGCGTTGAACGTTTCAACGGCATCAGCCCTAGAGGCGAGTTCCTGGTTCTGCTTCAGCACCCCTCTCCTGAGCCTATCGCACGGGTGCGGGAATACAATTATCGCGTCCTGGTCCCTTATCCTATCAACAACATCATCAAATTGTCCCGGAGATATTCTCTCTTGGAGGAAAAGACCGATGACTTCACCAACATCTGTGAGTACCTCCTCCCCCGGTATCACGAGAATACTCTTTTCTTTGGAGAACCCGACAGCCCTCTTTACACCGGAGAATGTGTTGTGGTCAGTTATTGCAATCCCATCAAGCCCCTTCCTTATGGCCATTTTTACAACCGCTTCTGGGGAGTAGAAGGAATCAGAATAGAACGTATGGGTGTGAAGGTCGAATCTCATGCAACCACAAAGGATATTATTCATATCGATTTAAAACGATTCCATGGACCCACAGTTCAATGCCCACTACCCCTTCTCGAATACTGCAAAGAAGCATATTGGGACAATGCGTGTGGACGTGGATTATTCCCTTATCGAGATGGGCAAGCGAAGACTCTCGGAGGCACTACTGAAGGGCAAGATATCAACAATCTCCGCTTCATTCGGCAGAGGGGACGAAGTGGCGTCGTATGCAGTCGCTAGGATGATAGTATCATTAATCCCCGGGAGGCAGGTAATCGAGAGATATGCAGTCGCGGAGGCAAAACGCGCAAGTTCGTATCTCAAGTCAGACACCGACGAGAACATCTCGACAATTGCTAAGGATTTTGGACTCGGAGAAGGCCCCGAAACAGGCGTTGTTCAGTATCTCCGTTATTCGCCCCAGGCTCCAGAGTACAAGCTCATAAACAGAAGACTGGAGAATGGGAGAGTGTTTCTCTCAAAGAATGAATTCATCAGGGTAATTGAGGAGGCAATACGCATTCGTATCTCCAGTTCCCTGCCCATCAAGGTCAGGAATCCCCCACCAATATTAAAGGAGGCAGCAGAGGAACTCCAAGCATCGCTCCCAAAAGCCCCAAAGATCGAACCGCGTGTTCCTGGGGAAACACCACCCTGCATAATCTACCTCACAGAAAGCCTGAATCGCGGAGAGAACCTCTCACACGCAGCTCGCTGGACACTTACCATCTATATGTTAAGGACAGGCATGTCAGAGCGCGAAATCATAAAACTGTTCTCGAATGCCCCAGACTATGATGAGCGCATTACGCGGTACCAGGTCGAATATATAAGGCGCAAGGGCTACAACATGCCATCATGCAAACTCATGGATTCTCATGGAATTTGCGTTAATAGATGCGGGATCCACAATCCGCTCTCATACAAAGGCAAACGATTTAATAAGTATGCAGAGAAGAAGTAATTGGTGTGATCTTGGCTAAAATAAAAAAATTCGGGCCAAAGAAGAAGCGACCGAAGAGGGCAACAAAAAGCCGATCCAAGGGAAAGAAAATCGATTTGAAAGTAGTTCCAACGGTCGTTGACAACCTCGGGCTAGTCGTTGCTCCGCCAGCACTTCCAATGAGACATAATCATTCTCCAAAGCCAGTCGGAGTGGCCCACCCAGAAGTGAGGCTGGTAATAAAAACCAGGTATATGGAGCAGAGACCCCACGTTCTCCTAATAGAAAGTGTTCTCCTTTCATCCATCATAGTGCTGTTTTTTGGAATTCTTCTCTTCGAACTCCACATAGATGTGTCACTACTCCTCCCAGTCCTTCTCCCGATATCTGTCGGACTGGTGGTTCTATTCTACAAACTCTTTGAGGACTGAGTTCATGGCAGAAGCCTTCGTCCGGGATAAGTTTTCGCATTACTACTCTACCGCTTCACCTGAACCACCAACATCCCCCGGTTCCCGCGAGTGGGGTTTTGGTGGTTGGGTCAAGAAGATAGAAACCAGACATTTTTCATTCCAATCAACACAGGACCTCCACGCATATCTGCGCAGAAATGCACCATTCTACATCTCCTACTCATCAGCATATTACGAATTCCCTGAAGCGCGCCCGATGGAGAGGAAAAGGTGGTTAGGAGCAGATCTCATATTTGATATCGATGCGGACCAGCTTAATCCACCATGCATTAAGGAACACGGTCCTGGGTGGGTGTGCGACAAATGCCTTGATTTGACCAAAGATGAAGCGGTTAAGCTGATGGAGGAATTCCTTATAAAGGACTTCGGTTTTGGGAACATCCTTGTGAATTTCAGTGGTAACCGCGGTTATCACATCCACGTTATGGATGAAGAGATAAGGGAACTATCAGGTTCCCAAAGGCGTGAATTATCTGACTATATCTCTGGCAAAGGCCTGAATTACAAATCCTTCTTATCAAAGAAGTCCTCAAGGTGGGAGGGCCCAAGGCCAGACGATCCGGCATGGGGGGGTAGGATAGCCAAGGGATTTGTTTCGATGTTAAAAGAGAAGAAGCTAGAAAGGATTCTGAAGCCAACAACTGCAAAGCGTTTTTACAAGATGGAATCCGAGGTCATTGCCGGTATCGGAAGGGGGAACTGGGATGTCGTTGGCATCAAGAACCATGGGGTGGTCTGGAACGATCTTGTGGAATTCCTTGGGATAAATCTTGGGGACAACATAGACCAAAACGTCACCTTTGACACAAGCAAGCTTATACGTATGCCCGACAGTCTTCACGGCGAGACAGGGTTGCTTGCAAAGAGAGTTAAGGATTTGGATAGGTTCGACCCATTGAGCGATACAGTTGTATTTGGCAAGGAACCATTGAAAGTGAAGATAACGAAAGCGCATCCGATACGGATATGGGACGAAACATTCGGTCCTTATGAGAACCAGACACTTGAACTCCCAGAGGCAGTTGCAATCTACCTCATGTGCAAGAAGACGGCAACTTGCCTTAAGGGTTCCTCCTGAGATGATGGTAGCTAATCCAACTACAGCAGAACCAGCTAGGTAATTTTTATCTCGATATCATTCAGCAATCCCAATAACAATAGGGCCTGCTCGTCAACCCCTTCCTTCATCTCATCAGGAACAGGCACTGAGGCCACACTTCTGAAAACCCGTTCAGCGTCTTTCCCAGGAAGGGTTTTCCCAGATTCCCATACCAAGCGTGCGTTTTCAATCTCAAGTCTCGAGCCCGTCATGGAAACCCTGAAATCGGCCTCTGCCTCGGCGCCAACAAGTTTCGAACTCCCAAGTACCCCACCGAGCCTGCTCTCTTGCACAATGACTTTGATAAATACCTTTATCTCTATCTGTGCTCTCCCACTACCAAATTCTGCTGAAACTAATCTGAAGTTCGTTTGGATTATCGGGTTCTTCCCCCTAGTCAATTGTAGGTCTATTCCTCCGTTGTCTTTGAGGGATATTGTGATCCAATTCTCCCGTTTTCCCCCAACAGCAACGGCCTCAACAGCGATTTCCATGGAATTATTGTCCTCCGTAAGCTATTTCAATTATTCTTTCCATAAATTTTCCGGTGTTCTTCTGTCAGAGCTAACATATGATGACCTCCGGAGGCTTCAGCGCAAGGAAATGTCTTCAGCATCGCTAGTGCCTTTACCAGAAGAATTCTATTCAAACGCAGTGAAATTGACCGACAGGCTCCAGAGAGAACTTAAGAATGATTTTTCACTCTCTTCAGCAAGGGAGTATGAGAACACTTTAAAAATCATTCGAGACATATACTCTAAGAGAGAGGGAAAGATACTGCGTCGTGCAATGCGTGTTGCAAGAACAGGTGAGGAGATAGAGGGCCTCACCTCCGAAGAGAAGACGCTTCTTTCTTCGGTCGTAAAACTCCTTGATAAAAACCGAGAGATAATCGAGAACAGGTTTTCAGAGGAGAAGGTCCAACCCGAATCTCATGATGACAAGTTGAAGCTAAAGTTTATAACAGATTTTCCCGCATTTGTTGGAATGGACGGGAATACATATGGTCCATTTAAAACAGGAACAGAAGGTCTGTTCGCCAACGAGGAGGCACAGCGCCTGTTGAGGAGGGGCGCAGTAGAAGAGATATGAGGGGTGTGTTCATGAAATATCCACAAAAGGTAATGGCATATTGTCCAAAGTGCAGGAAGCATACGGAGCACAAGGCAAAACTTGTTTCTAAGGGCAGGCCGAGAACTCTTGCCTGGGGAAACCGCCAGCACGAACGGACGATAAAAGGTTACGTCGGTAAGGTGGCAGGTGAGAAGACAGTTAGGAAACAGGGTAAGAGACAGAAAATAGTTCTCACATGCTCAAGTTGCAAGAACAAGCAAGAGCGTGTTATTGGCTCAAGAACCAGGGTGAAACTTGAGATACAAAGGTCTTAGGATAAGGGTTGATGTTATGGGTAGATTTTTGAGAGTAAAGTGTGACTGTGGAAACGAACAGAACATATTTGGAAACGCTTCGACTGAGGTGAAGTGCCTTGTATGCAACAAAGTTCTTGCAGAGCCCCAGGGCTCCAAGGCATTGATTAAAGGGAAGGTACTGGATGTTCTCTAGTGTGTGTTATGATGGAAACTCCCGAGAAAGACGAGCTAGTAATCGCGACCATAAGGAAGATATTTCCTTACGGGGCATTCTGCTCGCTTGATGAATACGACAACAAGGAGGCATTTGTACACATATCTGAAGTTGCATCGCGATGGGTCAAGAACATTCACGAGTTTCTAAAAGAGAATCAGAAAG
>JBDRKD010000091.1:0-6235 GCA_043814255.1 Microcaldota archaeon | reverse complement strand
TTTATGATTTTGGGGCGTATCCTGCTGACAGGTTGGTAAAAGAGGAGGAGGCAGAGGTCCTGGGAAAGTTCTGCCTCCATCAAAAAATAGTAGATGAAATTTCCTGGGAAAACATTCCTAACAACATCGGCTTAATCGCCTATTTCACTCCAGAAATAAGGGTGGGAAAAAACGAGAATGTAAAGGACTGCCAGACGTTCCACTCTAGCCACGCGTTAAACGTTTTTACAACTGTCTATTCCAAATACTCTGCGTTCTCAGATTGGACCAGGACATCGGAGTACGTGTTCGGCTCCTGCTTTGTGCACGAGTCCTCGTTCTGCCTCAAGTGCTTCTACTCGAAAAAGCTCACGCGCTGCTTTGAAGTGGACAGCAGCCGTAACTGTACTGATTGCTACTTCTGCCACAACTGCGAGAACGTGCGCGGAGGCATACTCTGTTTCAACGCCAAAAATCTATCCCATGCAATTTGCAACGTGGAAGTTGGTAGGGAGGAGTTTGAGCGAGTCAAGAAACTTCTGCTCGACTGGGTGAACCTTGATATTAGGAAGAACCGTCGATTATCTATAGGCATTTTTGATGTCGGTGCCCCGAAAAAACAAGAATAGTATTAATAGTTTACTTAAAATAATCTATTGAATGCCTGAAATAATCACAGTATTGTTAGTATTGTTTATTGGCGTAACGACTGGGTTCTTCGATTCTGTGATTGGCGCTGGTGGTCTGATCTCAGTTCCTTCCCTAATTTTTCTTGGTCTCCCCCCTCAAATCGCAATAGCAACAGACAGATTTGGGACTCTTGGTCAAACATTTACTGCGTTAGTAAAATTTTGGAAAGCTAAAAAAATAGTTTGGAAATATGTACCAATTCTCGCAACGATTAGCTTGTTTGGCTCTCTGATTGGTGCAAATATCCTATTGAATATTGATCCAAAAATCCTCGAAAATATTGTTGGCATCCTCATACTCATCCTTTTGCCCATTATCTTTTTAAAACGAGATATTGGTGTTCGACAAGTCAAGAAGAGTAAACCCAAGATGGTAATCGGTTTACTGATATATTTCTTCATCATGATTTATGGGGGATTCTTCGGTCAAGGAACAGGACCCCTGATATTTTATGCTTTGACCTTCTTCCTCGGGTTAACAATGATAGAGGTACTTGCAACTGGAATCATACCCTGGTTTGTATTATCAATGTCATCAGTGGCAATATTTGCACTTAACGGCATCATTGATTACGAAATTGGGTTTATCTTACTTATTAGTATGGCCGTTGGTGGTTATATCGGTGCACATGTCGCATTAAAAAAAGGCGATTTATGGGTGAAACGTCTGTTTGCATTATTCGTGATTATTTTGGCTGTGAAGCTGCTATTGCAAATTGGGTAGATGCAGGGGGAGCAAGCCCAGCGGTTCCCTGAGTGCAGAACCGCACTATAGGCACGAACGTGTCTAATTCGGCACTGAACCTTAAATTATCCTTTAGCCCGAAGGAGGGACCATGAACGAAAGAATCCACAAGAGCATGAAGGACTTCGAGCCGCCCGCCGAAGGGTAGAACAGGATAGCCTGCTCTGCGAAGAAAGCAAGCGGACTGACATCATTCTCAAGTCAATAGTTTTATAAACATTGTTCATTCTGTATATCAAGGTGAGCGTATGAAAAAGATCATTATTCCGGGAATCGTTGCAGGAATCATAATGCTAATTGTGGGAATGGCCGTTTCGATGGCATTCAGCGCGGTATTTCCATCGATTGGTGCTGAATTCCAGAACACTGGGCTGTTCAGACCCTGGTCAGACCCTCTGATGATGATCTTCCTTGCGTATCCATTCGTGCTTGCATTCGTTCTCGCCTGGGTTTGGGATAATGTAAAAGTGCTTTTGAAGGAAAAGAATTCTCTTATGAAGGGAGTTAAGTTCGGGCTTTATGCCTGGGTGGCGTTTTCAATACCGGGGATGTTCGTATCTTATACAACCTTCCCCGTTTCTCTCCTAATGGTGATATCTTGGGCTACAAGCGGGCTTGCGTATACCCTTTGCGCAGGGATTGTCTTTTCCAAGATGAACGGGTGAGGCTATCGCAAAAACCTCTCTGTTTTCGAGTTCCTGAAAGGCCGGGAAAATACAAATAGGTGTTCTCGTGAGAACGTCAACCTTCGTTGTGACCCCCAATGTCGCAGTCGTGAAATACTGGGGCAAGCGCGACAACCAGCTCAACCTTCCGGACAACGGAAGTATCTCAGTCACAATGGATGAGACCGTCCGCACGATAACTTCGGTTGAATTCAATCCGAACCTTGTTAGGGACAGCTTGATACTGAACGGAAAGCCGGCAAAGGAAAATGAACTGGTTCGCGCAGTGAAAGTGCTCGATGCAATAAGAAAAAAGGCCGGCATTAAGAACAAAGCCTGCGTAATCTCGGAAAACAATTTCCCCACGGCAGCAGGGCTCGCGTCATCCGCCTCCGGATTTGCCGCGCTCGCTTGCGCAGGGGCCGAAGCAGCGGGGTTGGAAGCGACAGAGCGAGAGCTTTCCATATTTGCAAGACTCGGATCAGGGTCGGCCTGCCGCTCAGTTCTCGGTGGCTTTGTCGAGTGGAAGAAGGGTTCGAGAAAAGACGGACTCGATTCTTACGCTGTTCAACTTGCGTCCTCGAGCCACTGGCCGGAGCTTCGAAACATAATCACGATAGTGGACCCAGGTAGGAAGAGGATTGGGTCGGCAGAGGGGATGGAGATAACGACAAGGACGAGCAAGCTTTATATGAAGAGAGTTAAGGAGAACCCGAAGCTCCTTTCGGCCATGAGGAGGGCGATACGCAGACGAGACCTCGAGAATTTCCTTATGCTCACAATGTGCGAGTCTTCCCGCATGCACGCAGTAATGATGGACTCATTTCCCCCCATAATATACCTTAACGACGTCTCGAGGGAAATAATCGAGTCCGTTCTCGGATTTAACACGTCTAAGGGAATGTCCTGCGCGGGTTACACTTTCGATGCAGGCCCGAACGCCCACGTCTACACGATTTCGAAATATGAGAAAGAGGTAAGGACCCTCCTCTCAGAAATAAATGGGGTGGAGAAGATAATAATCTCCAAGCCAGGAGAAGGACCGAGGAGACTCCCCGATGACAAGTCCCTCATCTAGCCGCTTACTCCAAGCTCATTCTATAGAGTTCAATAACATCTCGTTTCCGCGGAAATGAGCCGTCTCGCGTCGGTCAGGTCAAACACTTTCCACCAAGCTGGGACTGATACGCAACCATGTCGTTAGACGGATGCAAGCGTCGGTTAGCAAGAACTGAATATTCTGATTAAACTGATTTTTCAGAAAGATATAAAACCCCCAAGCTCCATAAAGTAAGCAGGTGGTAGCGATGCCAAACAAACCAAAGATTATGGACAACCTCGGCTGCTGCAAAGTGGAAGCCGTTGTAAGCGTCGACGGGAGGGGGCAGATGGTGCTCCCAAAGGAAGTTAGGGAGAAGGCAGGAATTCGTACTGGGGACAAGCTTGCAGTCATAAGCTGGAAGAAGGACGGGGCAGTCTGCTGCATTTCGCTGATAAAAGCCGAAGGCCTGGTCAGCATGGTGCAAAACATCCTCGGTCCGATGGCAAAGGAGGTGCTTGGAAGTGTCAAAAAGTAAGGGCAGCGGGAAGGAACAACTGGACGCGAATAACATAAGGAAGGCGGTGAGGGAAGGCTACGCAAAGATTGCAAAGGGCGGGGGTGGCTGTTGCGGGTCTTCTGGATGCGGTCCTTGCGAAAGCGAAAACTACGCGCATAGGGTGAGCGGCGGCATCGGGTACTCTGAAGAAGAGTTGAATGCCGTGCCAGAAGGGGCAAACCTTGGACTGGGCTGTGGAAACCCCACGGCTTTTGCTTCGCTCAGGGAAGGCGATACCGTCCTCGATTTGGGCTCGGGGGCTGGTCTCGACTGCTTCCTGGCAGCGGCAAAAGTTGGGAAAACTGGTAAGGTGATAGGAGTAGATATGACCCCAGAAATGATTCACAAGGCAAGGGAGAACACCAAGAAGGGGGGATACGGCAACGTCGAGTTCAGGCTCGGGGAGATAGAACACCTGCCGGTCGCTGACAACTCAGTCGATGCGATAATCTCGAACTGCGTCATAAACCTCGCTCCAGACAAAAAGCAGGTTTTCCAGGAAGCGTTCAGGGTGCTGAGGCTCGGTGGCAGGCTGATGATTTCGGATATCGTACTGAAGAAGGAACTGCCAGATTATATAAAGAACTCCATCGAGGCGTATGTTGGGTGCGTATCCGGAGCGATGTTGAAAAGGGAATATGTTGAGGCCATAACGACAGCGGGATTTCAGGAGATTGAGATAATCGATGAAATACGCGTCCCCGCTGAATTATGGGCCAGCAGCCCCGTGGCAAAGGCAACCATAGAGAACTTGAAAATAACGTCCGAAAAGCTAAACGAGATTGCAGATTCGGCTGTGAGCATAAAGGTTCGTGCGGTCAAACCGCCTCTGCTGCTCTGACCACGCAAGGGGCACCAAGCGGGCAGCCAGCATGCTTGCGCTCGCTTCCCTCTTACCTTCCCGAAGAACCGCTGGCGCATGTCTTCGCACACGAAAGACGTGATGGGTGTCATCAGGCTTCACCAGGGCGATCATGGCACGACAGCACCGTAGAATGTTACAAACCAGCCTGCCTCGCCTGGGAAGGCAATGAACCTCACAACTGGGAGCCAACTGACTTCTTTCGGAATATCTTTTATTGGCATAGTCTCGCTTAAATAGAAATATTGGGCGTCTGGACCACCAAGTTTTTCAGTTACTTTATCAATCACATATTCATCTGTAAGCCAAGGAGCCCAAGCCAAGAGAAAAACAATTACCACAACAAGGATTATGATTACTTTAATTTTTGTTTGCATACTATATTTTTATGGACAGGTATTCTTTTAAACTCCAATTGGTTCAATGGTGATTATGCCTTTAACTCCGTTTCATCTTGGTCCGGCATTATTTTTCGGGCTATTGCTTTTCGGGCTAATCCACCTGCCCACTTTCTTGATTGCCAATGTTATTGTTGATTTCGAGCCGTTTTTGGTTTTATTTTTGGGTATGGACTTATCCTTTGCACGGGTTTTTTCATTCCTTTTTGGGCGGCTCCATAATTGCGATTATTCTCTCCTTTGTAATGGTCAAGGTAGATACACAAATTCAGAAAACATTGTCCTTTTTTAAGCTTGAACAGAACTATTCCCAAAAGAGCATTTGGCTTGCATCGTTTTCGGGAATCTACCTGCACATAATCCTGGATTCGGTGCTCTACACGGACATTAAGCCATTTTTCCCGCTGGACTTTAACCCTTTTTATAACAGCTCAATGTTCGCCGGTTTTGAGATATATGCTCTTTGCGTAATTTTGTTTGTTCTGGGAGCTGGTCTGTACGCTTATAAAATACTAAAACATAAGACATCTCCTAGGGGAGACGTTTCCTAGGAAATGACCTGTCTTTCAGCTGTCTGACCAGGTGTTGCTCCCCTAGCGGATGGTCTGTTTTCTGACTACAAAACCCTCGTAGCAGTCTATTTAAACCTCTCCGTCAAGACCACCAGCGGGTTAAAGGCTATAGTCCAGTGCACGGCTCGAAAGGTCTGCACTCAGGTAAAAGTAAAGTGCAGGGGGAGACAGTCTTCCTGATTTAAGCTGTTTTCACTACTCGCTCAAAGTTCTTCTCATCAACAGGTCTCAGTTTACAGTCAAAGTGGTCGAATCTATCATTTCTGAACTTGCCTGCAACTTCAATACCATGTTCGAGCTCATCTTTCACCTTGTGTATCTTCTGGAAAGTATTCGCAACAAAGAGGATGTGTTCCAGCATATAGACATTGCGGGGTATTGCAAGGCGCAGAAAATCGTTCTTAGAAGGTTCCAGAATCCTCCCCTGCGAGTCTTTCTCAGCGTACATCATATTGCCAATTGCAGAGGTGCGGATGCCTCCAATTCCATAAACAAGGCAAGCGAGCGTATCAGCACGGTACTCTTCTTCAGAGACGTTCTTCAGATATTCGCGAGCATCTAAGTAAACAGCATGCCCACCTGCAGGCTTAACTAGCGGCACCCCTAGTTTATCAAGCATTCCATGAAGCAGATTGACTTGCCCGATTCGGTTCTGAAGGTAAGGGAATTCTGTTGTCTCGCAGAGACCTTGTGCAATGGTCTCCATATCTCTCCCACTCATTCCGCC
>JBDRKD010000090.1:0-9859 GCA_043814255.1 Microcaldota archaeon | reverse complement strand
GGTTAAAGCTTTTTCCCTTCATTTTTCCTTTTTCTCTAATTTTTGTAATCTAGCTATTAGCATTCATGCCGTACTTTTTCATGAGTTCGCCCCATAAGTAGTAATCATGCGGGTCAACTAGCCCGCTTGTGAACTCGGCATACGCGGATATCCGCTTGTACGTTCTCGCATCATCGTACTCTTCTTTTACTCCCTCAAAGGAATCCCCTTCGCTTATCTCAGTAATCAGGGGTGTGCTCTTAAGCTTTCCAACCTCAGAATATTCCCCCTGGTCGTTTGTGATTATGCTCGGGATTGTGCTCTCAACGAAGCAATAGCCCGAGCTCTTGTAACTGTATATTGCCGGACATTCCAATCCAACAGCTTGATGTTTCTCTTCCGTGTAGGTGAATAGGGCCGTCCCATAACCGAGCCCGCGCAAAAGGAATGCAAGTAACCGGGATTTCTCACCACAGACGCCCTTGTTGTCAAAGATTACTTCATATGGATATCTGTTTGTTATCCCTGTTTCTACAGCCTCTTGGTCATACGGGATATGTTGGACAAGTGAGATTGCAATCCTTGCCTGGTCATCCTCGTTGTATGTTTCGCCCCTTATTTTTTCAACCAGTTTTGACAACTCCCCCCTCTGGTCCTCCTGATCGATAAACATTAGCTCAAGATCCAGGTTGGACGGGCATTCAGGATCGCAATAGTAAACTCTCTCCAACTCCTCCAGATATCCATCCAAACCAGAGTATACTTCCATGCTTATGGTCTTCTCCTCGCCCCCCAATACATATGAGAAATCCCTAACCACTGGTCCGGTGTAGAATTTGTGAATACATTCCTCTCCATTTGAGACATGGTCTTCAGGGCATCCGCACTCGCTCGCCCTCTCAACCAGTTCCCCTTCCTTGCAGTATTCCGGTTTCTCCGCACTGCATACTCCGTACTCTGTTCCATCATCGCATCTCATTATCTCCTCACAGGAATTCCCTGCAATCCTATAATCCTCAGGGCATCCGCACTCGCTCGCCCTCTCAACCAGTTCCTCGCCCACGCATTTGAGGGGCTTCCTTTCAGAACACTCGCCCTCAAGAGTGGAATCATTACACTTCAATTCAGTGCATGTTCCATCCGCCTCGCACCTGTTGGCTGGGGGGCATCCGCACACTTGACATAGACTCATTAGATTCCCTTTATCGCAGTAAAGTGGCGGAGCAGAACATGCCTTATCTAAAACCGTACCGCAACTATCCTCAAGACACGCCATCTCCGTGCATGCGGTTCCTGTTTCGGTGCACGTGCAGGTATTGCACCCATCATCAGAAAGCCATCTCTCACCTAAAGAATGTTCGCCGCATTTAAGCTCTGGTTCTGGTGAGTGGGTACAACCAAAGAAGAGAAACAATGTAAGGATTAGATAGAGTCTCAACTGATCACTTCTCCTTCAACGCTTCGATTATCTCTTTCAACCTCATATCTGCATCTACCTTCTTCACCCTGCAACCGCCAACTGCAGGATGGCCTCCCCCCTTGTATTTCTTCATCAGTGCGCCGATGTCTGTTCTGCATGTCTTGTTGAATACGTTATGGCCAACGCTTATCCCGATTTCCTCCGGCTTGCTCGGGAACTCGAATACCTTTACAGAGACGTTGCACCTGGGCCAGATTGCATATATGAGATAGCTTGGGCCTTTTGAGGGGTTCTCTACTCCGCGCACATCGGTGATACATACGTTTCCCTCAAGCCTCGTGTATTTTGGTATCTCTTCCTTAAACCGCTCGTATTCTTTCAGTTTTGCATTGAACCGCCCACTCACTTCCGGAATCCCTAGAATCTCCTTGAGCGGCTTGTGTGCAAGCCAGCCAACCATCCTCCTCCTGTAATCATGGTCATTGCGGATGTCGTCAGAATCCAACGTGATTGAAATCTTTTGGTATCCCTGTGGAGTGTTCACTTCCTCAAGCGTGAGATTGCCGCTGTCTATCTTGTCCGCTGCCTCAACCATTTCCTTGAACTTATCCAGGTATGGGTTTTCATAATAATCGAAAACTACCCTCGCGGCACTCGGGGCTACGTTAAAAGAGCCTTCGAATTCCATCCCTTCCTCTGGCTTGTTGCTGGCATGATGATCGAACCACATGGCGCATTTTGGGTGATAGGGGAGGTCTGTTATTATGTCGCCTTCCCTAACATTAAACTCCCTGTGCTGGATTGCGCTTGGGTCGGCGAACATTATGTAATCCACCTCCTCAACAGAACTTATGAGAACTGCGCATGCGATTCCATCGAAATCGTTGTGTGTCACCAATCTCATTCAATCAACCTATACACGGATATATTATGAAACCAGGAATAATCAAAAGTCTTTTCGTGCTTATAATGGCTCGTAATGTATGACTCTATGTCTGGCGCGAAGCTGATGTTGTCAGCTTTGATGAAAAGTGCTGGCCTGTTGTTTTCAATATCCGAGAGCACTCGTTCCCGTGCATCTTCTGGAAAATAATACAATAGAACCATGTAATGAGAGGCGGGCACCCTCCCTGAGAAGAAATACACGGGAAAATGGGGGTAGGCAAGCATCGTGTCGTTCTCCTTTGTTGATGCGTGAACATATGTTCTGAATTCCTCCATCCCCGTAACCTGTTCCTCTTGGAAAATCATGCCCCCATTGTATGCTGTATACAGGGAGAAAAGCATGATTGTTGAGAACAACGCTGTTGAGAGATAGCGGAACAGTGAAGAAGAGTGTTTCCATATGGGGGAGACGAACCGCACTTGCGGGGAAGTATATGTGAGCAGTATGATTGCTGGGAGCGCTTGGAGAACGTGCAGGAATATCGGTACTGGGAAGAACGCAGTCATCCCGCTTAGGGCCCACACGATTATGAGGAGCGTGTCTGTTGTCCTTCTTGTATTGCGTTCGGTTATGAATTTCCTGAAATCCCGGAAGGAGATGACGAGTGGAACGAATAACACCGCGTAGAGCACCATGTGGGGCTTCAACCTCCCGAGGAAACTCATCGACAATGCAGATGGCGTAAAAAATACATATTCGATGAGTCGGTCGAACCCGCCATTGATAATGTAGAAAATCGCTATGATGAGTGGCGGGAGCAGCGAAAACGATATGAATAGATTAGTATGTCTTTTCCTGGTGAAGAGAAGGAGCCCTATGAGGAATAGAAGGTGGAAGACAGCACTCTGTCTTACGCATAGCATCATTCCGGTGAATATGCCTGCTGCAATGAGGTATTGTGGATTGTTCTTCCTAAGGAAGAAGTGCAAGGCGAGAACAGATGAAGTTGCCAGGAAAACAAGGGCACCATCTGCGAGGAATCTGAACCCCCCAAAAGATATCTCAGTTAATGCATACACGAAAGAAACAATTAGTGCCGTTCTCTCATCTGAAACTGATTTCCCGAGTGTGAACAGCATTGCGGTTGTGAGTACTTGTAGTATGGCCATTGCAAGCCTGGCTGTTTGCTCTGAACTCCCGAAAAGCGAGAAGAGGATTCCCCCAAATATTGAGAACCCAGGTGGATGCACATCGAAGAAATCCTTTATCACTATGTTCCCTTTGGTAAAAAGCCATGCGCTCGTGAGGTAGAACCCCTCATCCACCTGGAACGGTGCGCTTAGAAGCGAGTAGTGAGCCAGGAACTGGATTGTGAGGATAAGCGTGAGCAAATGCATTCCTTTGAGTCCCAATCCATTCACCTTAAAGATAAACAAGTATAAGACCTATAAACATTAGCGTTATTGCCGCGAACTTCAGCGCGAGTACCTTCACTTCGGTCCCCTCATGGAGCACGGTGGGCGCGAGTTTTGAAATGGCAACTGCCGAGAACAATGTAAAGAACGCCTGGAATCCGCTTAACGCTTCAACCATTGTAACAGAACCAATGGCAAGTGCGTAGTGATATAGAAAAACACCTATGCTATTTGCCAGGACGAATAACACAATCAACCATTTATTGGCTGCAGCCAGATCCTTGAAGAGATGCCTGTGACTAGGAAGGATGAGGATGACTGAAGCTGTGAGCAATCTGCCAAGGCACATGATAAGAAATATTTCCATGAAACCAGAACTGGTATAAAGGGATTTTAGAAAGACCAGTTGGGAAGCCCATATGAGGCTTGCAGATATCATCATCCAGAACACGGAATCCGGCTTGAATATGTTGCTCAGTTCCTTTGCGGAAATCAGGAGGCTGCCCAGGATAAGAAAAACGAAAGACAGATAGAATAGTTGCGGGAGCCTCTCGCCAAGGAATACGAATGCTAGTATTAGCACAAAGATGGGAATTGTCTGCCAGAGTGCGGATACTCTTGAAACCTCCTCCCTTTTCAAGGATTTGGAAAACAGCCAGTAAGGCACTGCAGTAAGCGCCCCGGCAAAAAGTGCAAAGACAGAGTGTGTGAGACCGAGGCTCCAGATATCCACAAATGGGATTAGCAGAACGGGAATCGCTTGACCCATCAGAAGAAGGGCAGTCATGCCTGTTGAACTGTAGATATACCTTGTTCTCAGGACCTTGCTAGTTAGATCAACTAATGAAAGGAACGCATAGGCAGATATTGCTACCAGGACCCATTCGAGCATGCACTGAAATATCTTGAAAGGATTATCTCTTTTTCCCTTCCAGCTTCTCAAGCCTTTTCTTCAGTTCTGTTACTTCTAGGTGGTACTTCGCATCGAGCTTCTCAAACTCCTCGAATACTTTCTCATGGTCCAATGATTCTATTCCCTTATCCCTTTTCAGAACCTTCCCAGGTATTCCAACTACTGTTGAATTGGGGGGAACTTCATGAACGACTACCGAGCCAGCGCCTATCTTAGAACCCTTTCCGATAGTTATCGGCCCTAAGACTGTGGCGTGTGCACCGACAATAACATTATCCTCCAATGTCGGGTGCCTCTTCCCCTTATGCAGGCCAGTCCCGCCAAGAGTAACGCCCTGGAAAAGCATCACATTCTCTTTGATTTCCGTAGTCTCCCCAATGACAACACCCATCCCGTGGTCTATGAAGAAAC
Organism: Microcaldota archaeon; assembly: GCA_043814255.1. Classification (GTDB taxonomy): domain Archaea; phylum Micrarchaeota; class Micrarchaeia; order Burarchaeales; family JAKAKT01; genus CAZYPB01. The sequence continues at coordinate 4,835 of JBDRKD010000090.1, read as the reverse complement.
CTCCCCCTATCCTCGCCCCGGGATGTATCTCAATGCCTGTGAAGAAACGGGAGAAGTGGGATATGACTCTGGGTATTATCGGAACGCCCGTATTGTAGAGCACGTGTGCAATCCTATGCAGGATTATTGCATGGACTCCGGGGTAGCATATGAGAATCTCCACCACTCCTTTGGCTGCAGGGTCCCGTTTGAAAGCAATCAGTATATCCTCAAAACCATATTCACACCTCGAAAAGTTCTCCAGAAAGATAACGCTCACCAGTATCTGGTATTATGACAACCACTCTTTTCCCCTCCAGTTCGCTTGCTATTTTCAATGCGGCCCACACATTTGCCCCCGCTGAGATGCCTGCGAGGATTCCCTCCTCTTTCGCAAGCCTTCTTGAAGTGTCGAAAGCGTCCCCATCATCAACCTTCACCACCTCATCTATGAATTTCATCTCAAGAACGTCTGGAACAAAACCTGCACCTATTCCCTGTATCTTGTGAGGGCCTGGGTCGCCCCCGCTTAGGACTGGTGATTTTGAGGGCTCGACTGCAACAATCCTAACGTCTGGCTTCCTTTTTTTAAGAACTTCCCCCACTCCGGTTATTGTCCCGCCTGTCCCGACTCCTGCAACAAATACATCTACTTTTCCTTCAGTATCCCTCCACACTTCTTCCGCTGTGGTTCTCCTGTGTATCTCTGGGTTCACAGGATTGCTGAACTGTTGGGGCATGAATGCGTTCGTTTCTTTTACCAGTTCTTTTGCCTTTTCGATTGCGCCTTTCATCCCCTTCTCTTTGGGGGTGAGTTCCAGTTCTGCCCCAAATGCCAGGAGTATCCTCCTCCTCTCGACACTCATGGACTCGGGCATCGTGAGTTTGAGCTTGTATCCCTTCACCGCAGCTGCCATTGCAAGCCCTATCCCTGTGTTCCCGCTTGTTGGCTCCACTATCAGCATTCCCTTCTTAAGCGCGCCTCTCCTTTCCGCGTCCTCTATCATCGCCAAGCATATCCTGTCCTTGACACTGGCGCACGGGTTGAATGATTCGAGTTTCGCAAAGATCGTGTTGTTGTTTCCCGCATGAAGCCTATTCAGCTTAACAAGCGGAGTGTCCCCTATGGTTTCCAGTATGTTCTCATACCTCATAGTATCCCTCCATTTCTAGAGAAGTAGCTAGTGCTAGAGAAAGGGAATCAGCAAATGCAAAGTAAATCCCGTTCCAAGCTCAGCACCGTTAAATTAACAATCGTGAATTTTATAAATCTATGCTTAAAGATTAGAGATAATCCAACAGCTCGTCTATCCTACCATCGATGATGACCTTCGCCGCTGCCCTTACAGAATCCGGCGCGTGGAATGCTACACCCAGGCCTGCGGCGTGCATGCCGCAGATATCTGGTACGCCATCACCTATGAAAACACAGTCCTTTGGATTTATCTTTGCGTTCTTCGCAAGCAGTATTATGCCGTCCAGCTTACATACGGAAAACTTCCTGCATCCGGGCACCTTGTGCTTGCATGGCGAGGGCCTCAGCAACTTTCCAGTATACTTTCCCTCCTTGTACTCCAGGACATTCGAGATTCGATAATCTGCACCTATCCTCTTCCCGACCTCTGCGACTGCCTCAGCGTAGCTGTCGCTCAGGATTGCAATCTTGTAGCCCATCCTCTTCAGTTCAGAAACGAGGTGTTTCACTCCTGGATTAAGCTTTAGTGATCTGACTGCCGCCTTGACATCATCCGGTCCTAGGCCCTTCATGCACATTGCAAGCTTGTCGCTTATCTCATAGCCATAATGATCTCCGTTTTCGTACTCTTTCCTCAGCTCATCAAGCGTTTTCTTGAAATTGTGCCTTTTTGCGAGAACATCTATGACCCCCCCCTTGAGAAGTGTCCCATCCATATCGAAAACAATCAGTTTCATGTTCTCCCTTCGTTCCTCGGTGCCTGCTGCGAGATCTACTATTGGCTTCATCCGTTCACCGAGCCACACTTTTGCCTTTCCTGCCTCGGAGCCGAATGACCCTAGGAACCATCGCCCCTGATTCTCGGCCCTTTTGAGTATTACCCGCGCAATCTCCTGCGACATTATTGTGAGTTCATTGAGTGGGCGCTTTTCGTGCTTCTTGTAACCCAAATCAACCTCCTTTATCTTGGCTCCGAGCTTCACAGCATCAAGGACTATCCCTATGTCAACACCCCAGCCCTTCTCCAGCTTCATCTTCTTGAAGAGCGTCCTCTTTCCAGCTATCTCTCCGCTCAGTGGGTATTGGAGACTTATCTCTGGGAAGAATACTTTGAGCAATGGCTTTGTTGTGAGTTCTGTCACCCTACCTGCTTTCCTTGCGTACATCCCCTTGACAAAATCCGCCTCTCCATTACGGATTGGATCAGCCAATGTTCGTATGAACTTCGGATTGAAGTTTTCTATATCGGCATCAACGAAAACAACTATGTCCCCAGAAGCATTGTTTATCCCATCCTGCATGGCAATTCCTTTGCCTGGGAACGCCTTCTTGCTCTGCCGAACAACGCGGGCACCGTTCTCCCAAGCTATCTTTACTGTGTGGTCTGTCGAGCCTCCATCCACAACAAGGGTCTCATCAACAATCCCTGATTCCTGGATGCATTTGATTGTTTTTGCAATATTCTTCTCCTCATTCAATGCAGGCACAACAACGGTCACTTTCATGCTTTCACCGTATTATTTAAAAACAACATTTGATTAAAATGTATTGGTGTTTGGATGGAACTGAGTTTAGAAAGTTTGAACGAATTTCTCATATCATATGGGAGTTACCTTGTGCTTGTAATAAAGATTGTCGTCATACTGCTCGTTGGGTATGTGCTCGGTAAGGTTGCCAACAGCATAATCATCAGGGCAGGGGGGCATAGTGTGTTTGGAAAGAGGTTCCAGGCTCTTGGGGTGAAAGGCACTGAGACGGAGTTTGGGAAGGATATACTCGAACTGTTTGGAAACCTGCTGAAGTACACTATATACCTCGCCTCCCTTGTTGTGGTATTCGACCAACTCCAGTTCGGCATCATGAGGGATATGCTCGTATCCCTCTGGTATTATGCTCCCAACATAATAGCTGCGTTCGTGATAATCATATCCGGGGGGATGCTTGGGGAGGTGTTGGGGAAGATAGTCAGGCTCTCCCTCATACGGGTAGGAATGGACGAGCTGTTTAAAGAAGCGGGGCAGATATTCCTCCCGTCCAGGCTCTTTGCAGTGATTGTGAAGTACTTTATATACTTGCTTGCGTTCACAATGGCCCTCACGCAGCTGGGGTTCCAGACACTTCTCCTGACCATAATCGTCGGGTCAACAACAGTCATATTCACGCTGTTTGTGTTCCTCATGGTGGCGTTTGGACTCAAGGACATGATGCCGGATATGTTCTCAGGCATGTACCTGAGGAGCTCTGGTTTCATAAAGCTCGGCGAGAGTATAGAAGTAAAGGGATTCAAGGGAAAGGTGAAGAACATTAGCCTCATGTCAGTAACGCTGGAAGACGGAAGGAAGGTATTAAAGGTCCCGAACTCTATTTTCCTAAAAGGTACGAAGCTGTTCAAGTACAGTGGGAGGAATTACTCCTGAATTGGTGGATAGATGCTTGATTATAAGACTGTAGAGTATTTTAAGAACCATAAGGCAAAGCTTGATATCGTCGTTGGGATTCCGTCAAAGGACAATGAGTACACTATAGGGTTTGTTGCGGATACAGTTGCTGTTGGGTTGGAGAAGTACTTCCCAAAGCTCAAACACATGATTGTGAACAGCGACATGTCAACTGATGAAACGTCCAAATTCTTCATGCGCTCTAGCAACCTGCCGCGCCTCCACATCAGATACAGGGGCACTTCTGGAAAGGGGAGCGCGCTTGAGACTATTTTTGAACTGATGGCCCTTACGAGGGCGCGGATGGGGGCTGTTGTTGATGCCGATCTGAGGAGCATATCGCCAGAGTGGATTGGAAAGCTCATCACTCCGGTGAATAATGGATGCGATATGGTTGTCCCGCTTTACACGCGCTATAAATACGACGGGACAATAACCAACCACATATGCTATCCATTGGTTTATGGGCTTCTTGGGGCAGATGTCCGCCAGCCGATAGGTGGTGATTTTGGGTTCTCAAAAAGGATGTCGCGCTTCTGGCTCAGGCAGTGCTGGTCCTCGGATGTTGTGAGGTTCGGAGTGGATATATTCATGACGACCTCCGCGATATTGAACAACTTCAAAATCGCCCAGTCCGCGCTTGGGACAAAGGTGCATGATGTGCGGGACCCTGGGGAGTCTGTCGGTCCTATGTTCAGGCAGGTCGTGAATACGCTTTTCTCCATTCTCACCAGTAATATTGACAGATGGAAGAGTTTGAAACCGAAGAGGATAAGGAACTATGGGAAGGATGTTTTCGAACCGACCTCGTTCCCTGTTAACAAGGGGCGTGTCTACAAGAGCTACAAGAGGGGGCTTAAGATGAACACGCTCAAGCTCACGCTCTCCCCAGATATGTACGACCATGTTGCGATGGGAAAAAACATAACTTCGGATATCTGGCCATACATGGTTTATGACTCCATATACGCATTTGGAAGGGGAGTGGATATCATGGACCAGTTGGTTGCGCTCTGGTATGGCAGGGTATATGACTATATTGAGGAGAGTGAGAGGCTTGATGATGATGCGTCTGAGAAACTGCTCAGGGAGCAGGCGCACATATTCAGAAGAAAGAGGAATTATCTCGTTGATAAGTTCGAGTTCAAGTTTTAGATAGGATTAAATATGTTAAGTGGGGAATGATTTTCTTTAGTGCTAGGGTGGCAGATCGGCTATGCGCC
>JBDRKD010000089.1:0-3162 GCA_043814255.1 Microcaldota archaeon | reverse complement strand
GATAGCTTATAACCCAGAAATTATTGCGTAACGCGTGTGCATTTGATTCCAACGAGTAGCGGTTGAAAGACCGCATAGTTTGGGGTGCAAAGCAGATGATGTTCAAGCTGGTTTTGAAAACAATGTAGCTTGCATATTGGTTACGCATCTCAGGAAATTTGGTAGTGTCCTAATCCGAGATACTTATTTTGAAGGAGGCTGAACTGTGCCATTTTCATACATAAAAAAGCAGGCATAAGTAAAAAGTATTCTATATTGGCACACTACCCAAAATTCATACAGAACTCAGCAAACTACATGATAACCTTCGCGCGATTAGCCATCAAACAGTTAAGCATGCCCTACACCAACAACATCATAGAACAACTCGTGGGAGAAATAGCTAAAAGAGTAAAGAACAAATGGATGCACTGGAGCACAACCGGACTAGAAAACCTACTCAACATACTCCTCGTTAAATACTGCAACAAAGAACGATGCCAAAGACTAAAACGGAAATATTTAAACCGAACACACACATTCATTCAGATAACGGTAACATAGGGGAGAAAGTTAACCAATTAACAGACGGCGCCAAAACTTCGAAGATTTTTTGAGGGATTCCAGAATGCTGACGATGGAATGTAAAGTCTGTGGAAAAACAAGAGTGACAGGATTACTCAGCTTTGTTCGTCTACTGCGCTTGTTAGATTAAGGGGATGGAGGAGGTGAATGAACTGGGAAAAAAAAGAAAAAGCAAAGAAAAGGAAGAGGATGACAAGAGATTCAACGCGTCGACTTTCCCAGGATCTGTGCGAGAAAGGATATCGCCTTTATGAGAATAAACGGTACGGAGAGGCAGCCGATCTATTTCTACGCGTGTTAGATCTAGACCCGTTGGATATGGACGCCCTAATAGGTCTTGCAGAATGCCATGTTTCCATGAGTCAATTCACAGAGGCTGTTATGATTCTGAAGATCGCAGCTGATATTGACCCCGACGACCCTTTGATCCGTTACTATTTGGGTTATGCCTTAGGCTACATGGGTAGAATATCTGAGGCGAGACAAGAATTGAGGAGATGTTTGAAGCCCCATGTTCCTCTGGATATAAAGGAAGATGCAGAGAGGCTTAGTTCAATCTTAGACAAACTAAAGAGTGACGAGGCAATATCCATCGAAAAAGAGGTTATGTGCAGGGATCTTTTTCTAGAGGCCCAGCAGTTGCTCTACAGGCAGCGATATATGGAGGCAATCCAGATATACGCACATATTCTGAAGATAAAACCGAACCACATGGCATCTGTTGCGAACATAGGAGTATGCTATGAGCGCATGGGAGATTTAGGAAAGGCTCTGGAATACTCCAAGAGGGCCCATCAACTCGACGAGAGTGACCCGCTCTCACTCATGAACATGGGGCGTATCTTCCATCGGCAAGGATGCGATCAAAAGGCAGAAGAGTACATACAGAAAGGGCTGAAACAAGTTTCGCCAGCCAGTCCACCTAGAGACATCTACCGAATCGCTGCCATTTTGGTCGAGATAGGAAGATACATACAAGGAGAGAAATTCATCAATGATCGTCTCAGAGAGCTTAGGGGAAACGTCCAGCTCACCTTCCTCCTCGGAGTAGCAATGACAAAACAGGGGAAGCTTTCCGAGGCACAAGAAGTATGGAGAGAGATCGAGGATGAATGCGAAGATGCAAAGGAGTACATAGAGATAGCAGAAAAAATATTGATGGGTAAGAAGACCTTGGAGGAGGCTGATTTCAAAACATTGGCAGTCGCCAGAACTATGGAAATTCTGTAAACCAGTTGAAACAATGTTGCAGCCAAGTACGGTGTCCAAGGAACCCTGATCTTCGGGTCACCTATATCCCTAAACTCGCCTTATCCCAGTCTCTCACGTAGAACAACTTCTCTAATCGCCGCCAGCTCGCTCAGAGTCTTCTCCAAATGAACCGTCTGACGAAAGGTCGCCCTTTTCTTCTTCCTCAGGCTTCCAGTCCATCGGCAGGTTCAAGAACATTCTGCGGGATACAACTTTCCATCCCGGAACGTAGCCTACCACCATCCCCCATCTATCACCTGTGGACACCTCTAAATGAGGGGAAAAAAATCCAAAAAGTGTGGATCAGGTTTCAGAATGAACAAAGGCGCCGTCGGCACCAATTATTGGTTAGCTTGGTCTTGTTACTCCTATGAGGTGCATGGTTGAGCCGCATTTTGGGCAGTGTGTGTGACGTAGGCTGCTTTGGGAGTCATATCCTGAACTTGTTGCTTCCTTTTTTGGTAATATGTATCCGCATTTTGGGCAACGGTAAGAGTCTTTCAAGGCGCTTTCCTTCGTTTGAGTTGCATACTGTTTTTGTCCGATAATGCTCCTACGGCTATTTGGGTTACGCTGCTGGATCTGGCAAGCACCGAAAATATAAAAAACTTGAACGTTGTGATTTTGTTGAGGGGCGGAAGATTGACTGGTAAATTATTTTTTGAGGGGTGGGAAGAGATAAGCAGAGAGATGGTTTTCATGTTCAAGACCGTCTGGGATGAAATAGAGCGCCAATTCTCTGGGTTGCCCAAAGAAGACCGGTTTCAAGTCTTTTCTATCGTGGCTCCCTTCATAACTGACATGTTCTGTATGGCAGCGAGGGAAGGTGCGATGGAAGAAACGGGTAAACCTCCTAGGAAAACAAAGAGGAAACGGCGGGTGTGAGTTCTGGATGTCTGGTAAGTCATATCCTAAAGCAAGCATGCGAACTAGGCTGCCTAATGGGGATTACTTGAGTTTGGCTGTTTGGCAAGGCAAGTCTGACCCCACGGCGGAGGTTATCACTGTGCAGATTCGCCACTCGTCAGGCGACCAGTGGGAGACTGTTGGACGGCTGGCCGCCTACAGAACCGCTGATGGAAGCTACTCGCAACTTCCAGAAAGTAGACCGCAGAGACGGGACAGCGAGAAGTCGACGTTAGACCTTTGAGGCTTCAACCAGAAACAGTACTGTGTTCTCTTGTATTCACCTAATGCATTTCCTGAGCTTCCACGGCTCCCAATCTCCAAGAGAACCAGCCTCTTTTTCAGAACCTCCATGACTAGACGAGTTGCTGGAGCTCATGGACGCTTCACCATTGAAGACTACAGGAAATGGCTAAAAAAGGCGGAAGGAGATGAGTTTGC
>JBDRKD010000088.1:0-12379 GCA_043814255.1 Microcaldota archaeon | reverse complement strand
TGAGCAGTCCATTGCACTGTGGGCAGAGAGTCTTTTCAGGGTAATCAATCACGATTTCGAATCTCTTCAGAACAGCAGCAACCTGTTTCTCAAAACAGTCCTCCCTAGGAACCAAAAATGACTCCACCCCATATCCCCCGGCCCTTGAGGCAAGCTCCACATCCTGAGTAAGCAGAACCCTATTCTCGGTTTTCGCCAGCTCAAGTATGTCCTCATCCTCCACTACCTCTGGATAAACAGTATCCACCCCGAGAATTCTCAACCATCTCGCAAGTTTCTTGAGCATCAAGTCTGCAACAAACATAATTTAACTATTACAGACGATTTATTTAATCGGTTGCTATGATAACCTCTCTTAAACTCACCAATTGGCGCTCTCATGAATCTTCATTGTTCGAGTTCTCAAAAGGGACCAACATCCTTGTTGGCATCATGGGATCTGGCAAGAGCTCTGTGATGGACGGCCTATGTTTTGCATTGTTCGGGAATTTCCCAGCCCTCCAACACCGAAAAGTTAAGATTTCGGAGGTCATACGTTCAAGGCCTTCCCAGGAACGCTCAGCAAAGGTCGAGTTGAAGTTTATGCTTAATGGCTCTGAACATACTATCTTGAGGACAATAAATATAGATGGAAAAACAGAAGCAGAACTCCGGATTGATGGTAGGCTTCTTGAGGGACCACAACCAAAGCGTGTGAACGAAATTGTCGGGCAACTTCTTTCAATGGATTATGATCTATTTACAAGGGCAGTATATTCAGAACAGAACAATATAGATTATTTCCTAGAGCTCCCTAGGGGGGACAGGAAGAAGCAGATAGACCAGCTCCTTGGAATCGACAGGTTCGAGAAAGCGCGTTCTGGGATCGTGAAGACGATAAATAGGCTGAAGGACATACGTTCAGACAAGGCAGCCCTTATCAAGGAGGGGGATATGAAGAAGGCAAAGGAAGAACTCACGAAAAGCAAATCAGACAAGGAGAGAATCGAGATGGAATTCAAAAGAGCAGGACAATCGCTCACTGAACTAACAGCTAGGAAGACGCCAGTAGAATAGAGGCTCCGCAAGCTAGATGCTGTGCGCTCAGTGCACAGAAGCCTTTCAGAGAAGAGGACAGGTCTTAAGCACACGATAGATTCCTCCTGTGATCGATTTGGTTGCAAGCCAGATGAATTGGATGAAAAAATCCTTCTCAAGGAGGCGGAATCTGCTAAGGGGAATATATGGAAGACAAAGAGAGAGCTCTCAATCATAGAGAAATCCTACCAGGAGCTGCAGGAGCGGATTGCGACAGATAAGAGCAGGCTTAGGGAAATCAATGAGAAAACAAGCAGACGCGCAGCCATCGAAAAAGAATTGGGGGGTCTTTTGGGGGATAAGGCTCTCAGTGAATTGGAAACAGAGCTCAATTCAAAGGCAGACGAGCTCAACCGCATGCGTGAGGAGATTGTGAAATTTCGGACAGTTGCTTCTGAACTCCTAGATGCAAACAAGGAGCTTGAGAAAGGGGAAGGAAGTGGGAAGGGAGGAGGGGGAAAATGCCCTGTTTGCGAAACATTATTGACCCAGGAGAGGAAGAGAGAGCTTATAGCGATGAGAAACAGGGAGCTCGGAAACATTGCCTCCAAGTTGAAGGCCCTGGAGAGCGAAATGGAGCTGAAGGATTCTGAGCACAAGAGGAGACAGGAGGACCTGATGAAAGCCAGTTCCCTCAATGCTAAAATACCAGAGATAGGAATTCCGATGAAAAGAGAGGACGTCGAATCGTCGCTTTCAGGGAATCAGAGAAACAAGGAGGGGATTGAAAAGAACATGGGTGAATTTAGGGAATCTCTCCCGGGGGTCGAGGATTCATTGCGATCAATTCAGGACAAACTGAAGATTATCTCAATGGTGTTGGAGTTCTCAGAAATCGAAAAGAAGCTCGCCGATCTAACATTCGATGAGGACACATATGAAAGGACCAGGTCAGAACTGGAGGAGATGCGCATGACTGAAGGAGAAATGAGGGTTAGGAGTGACGGTCTTGAAAGGGAGGGGCAGAGAATCGAGGAGACGATACGTCTCCAAAACGAAAGGCTCTCTCAGTTGAACAGATACTCTAAAGTCATTGAGCATATAGATTCTGGGCTTAGTCAATTCTCAATATTCCAGAACTGCATTATCGATACACAAGAAGAGTTGAGGGGTGAACTCATAACCGCAATCAATTCCACAATGACTGCAGTATGGGCATCAATCTATCCATATGGCGATTATAAGGAGATAAGGCTTAGGGTAGATGACAAGGGCTATGATTTAGAGGCGAGAATCGAAGAGGATTGGATTTCAGTCGATGGCATTGCAAGCGGAGGAGAGAGAGCGGCCGCCTGCCTTGCGTTGAGAATAGCATTCGCAATGGTCTTGGTCCCAAACCTAAAGTGGTTAATTCTCGATGAGCCAACCCATAACCTTGATGATGAGGCAGTGCGTTCGCTTTCTACAGCACTCTATGAGAGGATACCTGAAATAGTTGAGCAGATATTCGTCATAACACACGATGAGACACTGAAGGATGCCGCCAGTGGGACACTCTACAGGATAAGCAGAAACAAGGAACAGAACGAGCCGAGCAAAGCTGAAAAATTTTGAGGTGGGGCGTTGGGCGTCTGGGATGAAGAACATGCACTTGAGTGGCGGAGGAGTTTCGGCTCTCCTGCACGACCAACCAAGGCAGAATGTAAAGTTTACTGGCGGGAATTGAGCAAACTGAAAAAGGATGCGAAAACGCTCCTTTTGGGTTCGACTCCAGAGATAAGGGACATGGCTTTTGAATTTGGAATGAGGCTTACAGTGATTGATTTCAAAGTGAAGAATTACGAGGAACTACAGGGATTGATGGTCCACAGTCCAGATAACGAGACATATGTTAACAAGAACTGGATTGATATGGAGTTCCAATCTGAATTCGATGTGGTGATTGGGGATAATGTTCTTTCAGTTCTCACAACGCCAAAAGCAAAGAAGCTTGTGAAGAGAATTCACGCCGCGCTGAAGCCAGAAGGCAAATGGATTACCCGGGTGATGCTGTATGACTTAGGGGGGGACTTCATAAGCCCCGATACTTTGAATGGAAGAATCGCTCTATGTGAAAAGAAACAGGAAATATACGAAAACCTGTATGTTCCATTTCTCGCTTACTATAAGAATGAAGTTGGGGGGGTTATAGGGAGTGAGGCATACGAGGGGATTAAGCGGGATGTTGGCAAGGGTCTGTTTCCGCCAGCGTGCATTGAGGTTTTCAATTCACTTCGCTTCTACAAGAACGAAAGTTATCTAGTGGATAAGAGTGGTTTCGAACGAAATATGAAAACAATGTATGACATCGAACGGACGATAGACAACACAGAGCCGTTCTCGAAAAACTGGACCATCTATGTTCTGAAAAAGAAGTAACTAGTTTCTTGCTATCTTCCACATCATGTTAAAATAGCGCCTGTAACCAACCGCAGTCTCCTTATCATGAATGAGTATGGCAAGCGGTGGTTTCGCATTCCACATGCACATCAATATCTTATCCTTGAAAATGAAAGTATCGGTGGGATTGTAATAGTCCCTTGAAACGAACCTCGCCTGTCCGAAATAGTCCTTCACAAAAGTTCCCTTTTTCTTTACTCTCTCATCAAATATGCATCTGCTCCTGAGCCCATACATCCTTTTCCTATTCTGCCAATAGTCCCAGAAAGGGCCCATAACTTCCCTGAAAAGTCCACTTACTCCAAAATCAAAATACCTCTCCCCAGGCTTAAGATCATCAAGAACATCCTTCATCACGCTTCTGATGCCTTCCTTTCCAACATAGACAGTTGCTTTCTGTTCACCCTTTGCATGTTTCTCCATATCGAGCAGCTCAGGCATAATTCTCGAGAGCCTTTCTTCCATATCATTCAAGAGTTCTTTGAATCTCTTTGGCGTGGTTGCCTTGAACTCTTTTCGTTTACCCTTATAAACAAAAGATGCCAGCCCCTTTATAACCAGCCTATCCAACGATTCATACACCCTTGGTGCATGCAACCCCGTCCTCCTAACAACAGTGTTTACGCCGCATGCCCCCTCTTCCAAAAGGGCAAGATATACCTTTGATTCATTCCTAGTAAGCCCAAACTTTTCCAAACCAGATGGTTCCATGAATAAACTATATCGCAGTTATTTATATTCCTATCGAACAGTAGGAATAGTCTTTATATAAACAAACGCCTAAATAATCTCCCTATGGCAGACATTTACAATGATTCATGGAGAGACGTCGATAAGGCCTTCAAGTCCACCTGCAGAGTGATTTTTGGTAAGGAAGAGGGGGGAATTAATGAGCTGGAACCATACCTGAGGGAGTACACAGAACCCCTGAAAGATACAAAATCAATCAATGGAAAAGACGTCTATTACACTGCCCCATATTGCGAAAGCGCCAGGTTCCTCTCATATGATGAATCGTTCGATTCAGTTTCCAAACCAATAAACATAAACTCCATAAAGGACATAGACTCACTCTTGAATGCAGTAAGAGAAAATGCCCATTATACTGGCAACAAGATTTTGGGGAATTCCAATTTTGTAGAACAAAGCGAAAACGTCATTGATTCATCCTTTGTCTACCGTTCTTCCGAGATTCTGAGGTGTGAGTACGTGGCCCATTCCAGTCTTATTCGGGACAGTAAATACATGTTCGGGTCCTCTTGCCTAGGTACCTCTAGTTTCTGCATTAAATCGTGCGAAGCGTGTTTTTCACAGAGATGTTTTGAGACAAATATACTCTTCTATTGCTCAGATGCGTTTTACAGCAATAATTGCAAGAGTTGCCACGAGATATTGTTCTGCTTTGATCAAGTTTCTAAGAGGCATATGATAGGCAATAACGAGTTAGGGAAAGAGAGGTATGGGGAAATCAAGGGAAGGATAGTTGAGCAGATCCTGGATGAACTAAGAAGCAAAAGAAGTGTTCCATCCCTACTCGACTTGGTTAAGGGGGATTAAATGAACGGGGCCGAGAAAGCATTTGAAAAAACTACGAATCTGATATTAGGTAGGACACTGAAACGTTTGGAAAGATATGGGGATTGGTTATGCTCAGACATACCTAAATTTAAGATGTTCGAAACCAGAGAAGGGAAGGTGCCAATGCCAAACATATCCATATACAAACACATCCCGGCCGATAGGATGGCAGGACTTGATTATGCAGAAGAGAACTCAAAGAAGAAACTAGGGATTGTCAATCCCAGTTTCCCCGACCTCGCTAATGAGTTTAAGAAAATAGGTAGGGCCGTGTGCGAGGTAAGGGAGGGAACCAATACAGACATAGAGGAGTCGAACTTCTACCTGAATGTCCAGAGCTCTTACAAGATAGCCTTCTGTTTCTACTCTAAATTCTGCGCCTACAACATATGGAGTTCTTTCAATGACTACACATTCGGTTGCTACAGGAACATGAACGGTAATTTCTCAATAAACTGCTATTTTTCAACAGAATTACTCCGCTGCTTGGAGATGGATGCATGCAAAAAATGTAGTGACTCTATGTTCTGCCACAACTGCGAGAACGTGCACGACTCGCTCTTCTGTTTCAATGTAAAGAACATGAGAAATGCAATAGGTAACACAGTCGTTGGCCGAGAGAAATACCTGGAGATAAGGGGGATGTTTGTCGGGGAGATTCTCAAGGAACTCGAAGCTACCGGGAAGCTTGGCCTGGGCATTTACAACATCTAGATGTCCCATCCCCTGCAGGCTATAATCAATATTCCGTATGGTGTTGCGTAATCTGTGTCAATATCTGTTCAAAGGGGAAAGGCGTTGACACCTGACTAACTGACTAGAATAACGTCCAAGGGCTGTTTCGGTTTCTTGTATTTGAGTGATACCTCTTTTCCACCCTCATCGTATGATATGCTCCTCCTCCCAAGGTTCCTCAAGGTTATCGCAAGCCCAGCACCACAGTTCATGGGGGCCCAGCTATCCAGCAAAGCAACAGATGTGTACCTGTTCTCTTTCTTCTCTGCATCATCTAGCGCTTTCTCGTAATTGAACTTCCTCCCATGATCGCTGACTTTTATCGTGACTCCCTGTCGATCAACCTTCCATTTCACATTTGTTTTCTTCTTGCTGCTGAATCCGTTCCCGTGTTTCACCTTGTTGTATATCGCTTCTGAAAATGCCCATTGGAGCTTTGTTATCTCTGCCTTCCCATACCCTGCAACAACGAGGTCTCCTGCGAATTCATTCTGGAGCTTATCAATCACTTCCTCCCACTCCTCTTTTGTTGGGGAGATAGTGCTCTCCTTCCATCCGCCAGCCATATCCTCACTCTCTTAGAGCTTTCGCGGCTTTCTCTGGCAACATCGGGTTTATGTATGTGCCAGCCCCGAGTTCGAAGCCTGCCCAGATATTCAGCCTTGGAAGTACCTCTATGTGGAAGTGATAGTATTCAGTGGTTGCATTGAATGGGTCGATATGTAATGCGTAATTGTACGGTGGATAATCAAGCATCTTATCCAGTTTTCCAAGAACAGTCTTCATGCACTTCGCAAGCGAATCCAGTTCCCCATCATCCAGTTTCGTTAGGCACCCTACATGTCGTTTTGGCATAATCCAATGTTCAAATGAGAATCTTGAGGCATATGGCGCATAGCAGAAAACATTGTCGTCCTCCCAGACGACCCTCTCCCTATCCTCCTCAACCCGTTCACAGAATCCGCATTTCCCTGTTTTCTGAGTGTATTCCTTGTTTGCATCGCGCTCCATTCTCACAAGCGTTGGGACATGGTTCATGGACACCATCTGGGTATGTGTATGTCCTAATGATGCTCCTGCGGTATGGCCCTGGTTCTTGAAAATCAATGAGTATTTCAGGCCATCTATTTTCCTCGATGCGTCAATCCTCTCCCTATATACTTCCAAGAGCATCCTCATCTGTTCTTCAGGAATATCCGAGAGGTGGTGTCCGTGATTACTTGATTCCACTATGACCTCATGCGTGCCATATGCGTTTGGAAAATCAAGCGAGACAGCATAGAACTTGTTTGGGAATACGCGGATAACCCATTTTCCATCAACTTCCCTCCTGTTTATCTCAGGTGGCGTGGTATGTTCGTTTCCAGGGCAGAAGAAACACAGGCCCTCTTTCTTAAGAGTCCTTTTCTTATGTACATAGTCCTCTGGCCGTTTCCCTCTATTTGCCGCGACAATAACCCACCTATTCAAAAGAAAGTCCTTTCGGAATTCATTCGGTTTTTCACCCATACTCATAGATTTGCGAAGGTTATATTTAAACTTTCCAAATCATCAAGTGTGACTGCTCATTATGTTCCTTATAGCATCTATGCATACCACCGGACCGATGTCAGCATAGCGAACTGCTGCCCGAATAACAACATCAGTTCCACCCATCCTACTTACTACTTCCACTGAGTTGGAGAAAGGCACAATGGGGGGCAGATCATCACCGATAAAACCAAGCAGTCTCCTAATGCCAAAATCCATATCAAACGTGGACGTCATTCCCTCAGGCGCTATGAATACATGTGGGTTCTCCTGAAGCATCATGAGCACATCCCCTTTGGAAAGCTTCATCCCGCTTATGCTTACCCTAAGCACAAGTGCGTAATCATTCAGGCTATGCGCTTGGAGCAATACTGGCTTCTCCACTTTACACCCTTCGAAAACTTTCTCCATATCCTTCTTCAAGCATTTCTCAACAAGATCTGCTGGCGGAGCTTTGAAGTATATTGAATGCGCTCTTTCAGGCAAGATGAAGTTGTCCTCAACCCTGGCATCGAGTATGCAGAATATGGTGGTGTTGATCTTTCTTATCTTTCCCCCCAGAGTCTCTTTCATGCCAGAGAGAAGGCACGAGATTGCACCCACAACGCAATCCCCCAGCCTCCACACGTTGTTCTTTTCAGCGGCCTCAACAAAAGGAGGCACGATGAGTCTTCCCCTGAAACTCTCGCTCTTCCCAGTATCCAAAACTACCACGGCGGGTTTATTCCTAACGAACCCCTCATACTGAACTTCCACAGGTTTTCTGGCCCCCCTAGTTACATCCACAATAATATCGCATTCCTTATTGGGATTGAAATCACATGCAGGCACGAACTTGAATATGTTTTGCGAGTTGTTTATTTCTTCAACTCTTTTCCTAGCACCATTTCCCTCGCATTCCAGAACCATGAGTTTTGGGAAGAACCCCCTCAAGCTTCTTTTTTTCTTTTTAGGAGCCGTTCCAATCGCTTTAACCACCCGCCAGAGAGTTGGGTCATCCCTCACTATCCCTACTGAAGCCACCATGCAGTTTCTGTTTCTCATCTTATGGAGCAAACCAGTGGCGAAATGCCCTGTAACACCTCTTATACCTACTCGTGTTTTTTGAACCATTCCTTTCTCCTCCAAGAAAAAAGAAGACTTAGCAGTAAGCAAAATACGTTTCCTTACTCTTCAAACGCACTCCACAAATCATCTAATCTACCAGAATAAGCTATTGCTCATTAAGCAAATTTAAACATATGTAACGAAATCCGTAATTAAAGAAAAGCCTCAACATCCTTCACTTTTTTCTCCATCATCTCCTCGAATCTCCTTGCAATAAGCTCAATGTTCTTTCCCCTATCCGATCCTTTGGATTTCCTTCTGCGTACCTTCACAAAAACAGGATGGTTGACAGCTTCGCCAATAATCATAGCCTCCCCAACCCGAAGCGTTGTTATCGCATCAAGCATGTGCTTGTCTATACCCTCACAACTCTCCCCAATATGTTTTATGTCGTATGGATTGGTCACTCTGAGGATGATATTTGTGTTACATTGAGAAAGTGCTGTTGTTGAGAGCTGCACAGGCCTCTGCGAAACAAGGCACAGAGATGCACCGAATTTCCTCCCCTCCCGCGCTATTTTCTCTATGATTCCCTTTGAGATGGAAGAGCCCTTCGGCGCCTTCTCCCTTGCAAAGTTATGCGATTCCTCAACGAGCATGAGGAAGGGCGGTATCCTTTCCTTTCTCCTTGAGTTGAAAAGTTTCTCGGCGAAATACGCCACGATAAGCTGTTTCTTTTTTAGGCTGTCTATATCACTCAGGTCAATCACAGATAGTTTCCCAGATTGCGCAAGGTTCGCAATACTAGGATAATCTTCTCTTCCAAACAGTCTCAGGCGGTTGAGTTGGGAGAGCCACGAGAGAAGGGTTCCTTTAACACTATCCTTTATATCGCTGCACTCAACCCTATTTATTAGGTCTGACAGGGTGTAGGCCGCTCCTTTCTCTTTCGTTTCGTGTTTGAGTTCCTGCATAATCTCCGTGATATCCCTCTGTTGGGCAGCCGAGAGTTCAGGGAGGAATTTTCCGAGCATGTATGGCGAAACCTTGTGCAGTGCTATCTTGAGTTTCTTTCCCTCAAATATATGGGTTCTATTTGCGTATTCCCCAGATCGGAATCCAATGTATTCCCCATGCACATCGAACACAACTACCCCAATCCTACCCTGCTCCGCTTTCCTGTCCAGAAGCTCTTCCAGGATAACTCCTGAGAGATAGCTCTTCCCAGCCCCACTCATAGCGAGTATTGACAGGTGTTTCTGGAGCAGTCCGTTCAGGGAAACCTTTACGTCCACCGCGTGAGTCCCAAGCTTCCCAAGATTCAACCCATCCTCATCAAAACCCAGAAACCTCTTGAGCATCCCATCATCCACAGTCTCAACTTTCTTCCCTGGAGCAGCTGGGATTGTGGCTCTTATCAAATTATCCTCCTTAAAAACCCCAAGCGCGCGGGCAGTTGCAATCATGTACTCCCAATCCTCCGTTGGGAAATTTGGCATTGCCCCAGAGCGCTCGTATTCAGCAACACTCTCAGCCCTTTCGAAATATCTGTTTGAGCGCAGGATGTCGCTCACGATACCTATCAACAATCCATCCTCATTCTCGCTCTGGATGAATTGGCCCTTCCTGACCACGGGGTTGCTTATCACGAATGAGAATTCGTTTGTTGAGGGACCTTCGAATGTTGATATGACTGTTCCGAGTTCGTTGCCCATGCAGTATCGATTAGGGGAAATTGTTTAAATACTCTACGAGAGTGGTTTTCCAATGGATCCATGCCAATGTCTCTTTCCCCGGGCCTTCCCAGTAACCGCAATTGCCCCCAAGTGCCGATTCTTCCTTAACATCTAAACACGACCAGAACAAGCATCATATTATCCATAAAATCCCATATAACTTTCGTTTTTTGTCCCGAGAACGAATTCGACTTTCGACGAGAGAACACATGTTTAAACACTATAAATTGCAAAGGGTTTTATACCCCCAGATACATAACCATAATCGGTGAATTATTGGCATCAAGTCAAAACGAGCGTAGGCCATCGCGGACAATCATGATACCTGAGAGCATGCGGCGCAGGAGAGAATCTGCGACAATCGTGATACCCGATTCCATGAGGCGCTTCCCAGCTGTGGCTCCGTTGACCGATAGGATGGAATTGCGCCAAAGGACAAGCCCAATGGTAAAGGCAGTTGTGACGTTCATGGCGTTATCGACAATAGTAATCGCTTCCCTGGTATTCTGGCCGAGCCAAAAGCAGCTAGAAAGGCAACGCATAACCCCGTTGAGTGGTGAGACAGCAGTTACCCCTATGACATCCTCATTGTGTTCCGGTTACATCAGCACTGCAAGGGATTTTGAGAGAATCCTGAATTCTTCCGAATACCGTATTGCAAACACACAGGACGATTACGCTCTTTCAATGGAGAGGATGAGGATAATAGGCAGGTTCTCGGAGTCATCACACAGGGCACTTGAATTATCGATACTGATGGAACTTACTGAACTCAGAACTGAGGCAGCGGAGCTCGCATACAGGGCCGACACCAGCTATGGCGGGGTAGCGGACCCAGGATACTACGAATTGGCTGCAGGGATTGCGCAGGAATACGGGCTTGGAGAGGACATGATTCGCAGCGCAGCAATGAAGGCATTTGATAGGTATATCCACCTCTCAAATGAGGACACTAGAGGAAAGGGAGCCAAAACGGAATTCAGAAAAAAGGCGAACACAGTAAAAAGGGAATTCGGGCTCTAATGGAACATCATCTAAACGGACGGCTATCCCTTCTGAGTTTCATGGTTGATGAGCGAAGCCCCGTCTTTGCGACAAGTTCTCCATAAACCCTATCCAGTTCTCCCCTATCAAGCGCAGCACGCATATCCGCCTCTATGAGAACAGCAGGATATGCATAGTTTTTGCTGATCCTACTTAGGTCGAACACAATGGATGCAATCTCATCAAAGCTCTTCTCTCCCTCTATGAATTCAACCCTCAGCGGCCTGTCCCCCTCAATAGCTTTAAGATAAAAGGCATCAACCCTTGAGCTCCAGTCATTCAAGTCCTTGAGAACCTGATGCTCCTTCACAGAACTCGAATATCTGAAAGTGAATGTCCTTTCCCCACTTCTCAAAAGGAAGTTCAGGAAACCCGTATCGTGTGTTCTCCCAAGCTGTCCTTCCTCAAGATGTTTCCTAAGAATCTCGATAAATCGCTTTCCTCTACTGTCCTTTATAATACCAACAAGACAACAGCCACTAATATCAGCGCATTTGTATAGTTCTTTGTATCTCTTTATGATATCGTCATACAGCCCTCTGATCTCAGAGTCTTCACTCGGTTTATCTGATATCTGCGGTACTATCGACCCATCTAAGAACATATATTCTGGCTTGAACTTCTCAATGGCCTCAGTTGCAATATCCAACTCTTTCTTGAGTCTGAATAGCGACTTGTACCACATGAACTCATGGGTCTCCAGATAACTGAGTGCATCTACATCAGGCGACACGATTGGGCCCGGGTGATACCTATGGGACACCAGTTTCGAGTCTTTGTATTCAAAAAGCACTGCTACGGCCCTTGCAAGCACGAGGTCAATTCCATGGAATTCCTGGGCAAGGAGGCCACCATCAACCGCACCGACAGTTGCATTCACGCCCTTTGTTTTAACCTTTCGCACAAGATTCCGCTCGAGTGCATCGTGGAACACCCCATCGTCTTTCTTACGCAACTCCTCAGCTAGGCATTTTTTCTCCTGTTCGAATGTCGCTATATCCCTTGCAATCTCAGCTATGCGCTCATACATACAGAAGAGATTGGAGTCCCATATATTAAACACTTAACTCAGTGGTTTTCCAATGTTAGCTCTCTTTGAATATTCTTTTAGTGCGCTGAGCAGTTTCCCGGAGCGGCCGCCACCGTTACTGGTGTAAGCGCTTTTAATCCGTCTACAATCCAGTTGATAAGAAAAAGGAAAAAAGTAAAACAAAGAAACAATAATCTAACTATCATTTAACGATTAATATTTC
>JBDRKD010000087.1:0-5840 GCA_043814255.1 Microcaldota archaeon | reverse complement strand
GTGTATCGGGATAATCCTTGCGTAGGGATACCAGAACAATCTCATGAGTCCGTCTGGTCCAGTTTCGCGTTCTTTCCTTATTATAAAGTTATAACAATAGGAAAACAAGTGATTCAGGAAAAACACAAAACCAACAATAACTATCCCGGAAACATCAAGGCCTTTGCCCTGCCCCAAGACAAACCCACCAGCCAAAAATTCAGCATATCCAAAATGGAATAATCCATAATGCAGACAGAAGAATCCCGCGATGAGAATCTTCTGGACCAGACTCAGTTTTTCAGGTATTTTTATTGAAGGGTAAATTCCAGCAATCTTACTCCCCGCACCCGATCTAACTTCGACAGTAAGCAGCTTAAGTACGTTGAAGAACCCTATTACCACGCTCTGGAGCCAGTAAATCCACATCAGGGTTAGAATGTTCCAGTTCTCCCAAAGCGCGAGCAAGATTGTGATTATGTTAGCTAGAACGAGTAGAATCAGTGAGGGGTCCTTGTAATTTATTTTCATAAGATTACTTTTTGTAAAGAGATCTTCCTTTTGAATCAATCGCCACTATAAGCGGACCGAACCTCTCAACCTCGAGTTCCCACACCCCTTCCGCCATACCCATCTCTGGCCAGTGGAACCCAACCACATTTTTCACTGAAGCTGCCCCAACAGCAGCACAGCCACCTGTAAACGCAAGATAAACGCATTTTCCCTTCATTGCTTTCACAGTTTCTCCATCCATCCCCCCTTTCCCTATAATCGCCCGTATTCCGAGTCGGTGTATGAGTTTTGGGGTGTACGCATCCATTCTCGAACTAGTTGTTGGCCCTAGAGAAATTGCCTTCCATTTCCCATTCTGTTTTTTCATTATCGGACCAGCGTGGAAGAGCACGTTGGACTCCTTGAACTTGAAGGGTAGCTTTCTTGTTTTGAGTATCTCCCTATGGGCAGCATCCCTGGCAGTGAATATCTTTCCTGTGATATAGACAACCTGTCCGCAGTTTAGTGAACGCATAGCGTCTGATTCCAGTGGGGTTTTTAGCTCTTCCATATCAATCAGTCCACGTGTGCTTGTGCCTATGGATTTTCACACTTGCCCTCCTTGTGGCCCAGCACGAGACAGCAAACGCGACGGGCATTGTCGCCGTATGGCAGTCCGCGGTTTCTATATTGACGCCGATGCTTGTTGTGTTGCCTCCTAAACCCATTGGACCGATACCTGTTCTGTTTATTGCTGAGAGGAGCCTGCGCTCAAAGCGCGCAATCTTCCCATCGCTGTTCCTTTTGTTTATTGACCTTAATTGATGCCATCTTTGCTAATTCCATGCATCTTTCGGACGTGCCTCCAATGCCTATTCCAAGGATGTATGGTGGGCAGGGTTTGCCTCCCATCCAGCGAACGTGGCCAAGCACATGTCTCTCGATTTCATCTTCTCCATCATTGGGACTCAGTATCAACAACTTTCCCATGTTCTCGGTTCCCGCGCCCTTGGGGACATAAGTAATTTTGATATAATCTCCATCGAAAAGTTCGTAGTGCATTATGGGAACCCCGTTCCCAGTATTGTTCCCGCTGTTTTTTCGTGAGATTGGATTTACTATGTTTGGACGCAATAACGACTTTTTTGTGCTCTCGATTATCGCGTGGGATAGTTCCCTCTCGATATCGAAGATGTGTGTGCATCTCCTTCCTATGCGAACATAGAACACTGGGATCCCAGTATCCTGGCATAGTGGCACGCCATTCTTCTTTGCAAGGGATATGTTCCTAATTATCAGTGAAAGTTGTGTCTTTGCCACCCCATTCTTCTCCTTTGAATGGGAACGTGCCAATGCGTTATTGATGTCCTGAGGTATTGAGGTCACGCCCCGTTCGATAAGTTCGGAGAGAACCTCTTTAAGGTACATGTTTAAGGAATATGGAACAAGAAATAAAAACATGCGTGCTTGGGTTGCTTTGCCCAACAACTCATTCTTGCCCAAAACGTCGTAATTCTCAATAAGTCGCCATTTCGGGGGTCCTTCAGGTAAAACTTGTTGGGTAGATTAGGAATAATCGATTATAGAGTCTGCTACACCACTGCTTAACAGGAACGCCGTGCCTATGAGTATAATGTAGAACGACAGTTTTCTGAAAAAAGTACGCGCGTGGATGCTTTTGTTCAAGAATCTCACTTCGGTGTATTTGCCGTATGTGCCGGCTAGGGAGAAGATGAGTAGACTCTGCATCGCCATAAGGAATCCAATTGGTAAGAATATCTTGTTGACGTTCTCCTGCATTGATTGAAGGTTCGAGAACAGGCTTGGGTCATGGACTGGCCTGTGATAGAGGTTAAGTATGAGGACTAGAAGTATTCCAAGACAGGATATTGCGAAAAGCAGGAACACCACCCTCCTGCCTTCATCTTCCCAAACACTTTCAAGGAACGAGACACTTGCTATTGTTGAATGGCCCTGTTGGCTCCTTTTCTTTTTCATCTAATCCACCTTCACCACTGTTCCAGAGTGGTGCTTCCCAAGAGCTGCATGCTCAATATCCTCGCTCTTGGACCCGACAAAATGCGTTTCTATCTTTGAACGCGCTATGATTTTGCAAGCAAAAAGATCGAACACAAAGTTCTCGCCTGCTATCCTCCGGTCTCCTTGCATAGCTATGCTTATGAGCTGGCTGAATTTAAGCTTGTCGAGCTTCTTTGCCTTGTGGTCTCTTTTTGGATCCCCAGTATATATCCCATCGACATTGCTGACATTCACTATTCTCTCGGCTCCTAGGAGCTCGGCAAGGATTGCGGCATCGGTGTCTGTAGTTATAGCAGGGATTGTCCCGCCCATAACGACTATTCTTCCAGAAGCTACGCCACATGATGCCTCCTCGAAACTTGTGGGGACGGATGGCCAGGCGTGTTTTCCGAGGGCAGTGATCAGGAGAAGAGCGTTCTGTCTTGTCGAAAGTATGGCCGCACTGTCCGACGCTGATTCAGGCCCCCCAAGAGAGCGGATAGCATTTGCATACGTCCTTGCAGGTGCTCCTCCGCCAGTCACAATGGCAACGCCTTTCTTTGAATGGATCCTGATGAGAAGCTTTGAGAGTCCCTTGAGGAATTTCTCATCTGGCTTCCCTGGGTTTATGAGGCTCCCGCCGACTGAAAATATTATCAATGTATCACCTCAGCAATAGGTTATTATATGGACCATTCATAAATATATGCAATGGAACGACTTGAACGTGAAATAACCCATATGGCCTCGGAACTCAAGAAAAAGGAGTCTGTCCAGGACTCGCTCCTGAGACTCACGAGGGAACTTGTGAGGGACTGCTCAATCTCGGTAAAACTTATTCACAGCGGCGATTTGAAAAGGGCGGCTGTTCAGCACAAAAAAGCAAAGGGTATGCTCATTAGGATACAGAAGCTCGAGGCTGGATTTAAACATCTTGTTGCCCAGTCATACCAGGAATATGTTGAAATCTCAATCCTGTTGGCGATTGTAAAGAAAGAGGATATACCAACTCATTCTGACCTGAATGTCCCTTTCGGACCATATATGACTGGGTTGTGTGATTGCATAGGTGAATTGAGGAGGCAGATGCTCGAAGAACTCAGGCATGGGAACAGGAACAATGCTGAATACTATTTTGAAAGGATGAACTGGATGTACGAGATTACGATGCCCCTAAGATTCTCGAATTCGCTTCTTCCAGGGTTCCGGAAGAAACAGGATGTCGCAAGAGTGCAGGTGGAGAACGCACGGAGCGAACTCCTCAAAAGTGGGGTGGGAATATGATATCTGTTATTATACCAACGTTGAATGAGGAGAAATTCATAAGGCAGTGTCTGGAATCCCTTAAGAAACAGGACTATAAAGGCGAATATGAGATAATAGTTGTTGACGCACTCAGCACAGATAAGACAAAAGAGATAGCGTCTGAATACACCGGTATGGTTCTGACGCTCCCACCGAAAGGCCCGGGAGCTGCCAGGAATTATGGGGCCACACAGGCAAAGTACGATATCATTGCATTCATAGATGCTGATTGCATAGCTCCTTTTCATTGGCTGTCTAAGATAGAAGATAACTTCTCTAGCGGCATCATAGGTCTTGGGGGGGTCCTCAGACCACAGGATGGACGGTTGCTGGATGAGATAATGTTTAAGGTGAACGCCGATTTGTGGGTGAGGGTTTCTGGGAAACTTGGGATATACCAGCTCTATGGAAACAACTGCGCCTACCGAAAGGATAAGTTCTTTGAAGTCAATGGATTCAATACGGACATAAGTTTTTGGGAGGATACGGAACTCTCGATGAGAATGAAGAAGCTTGGACAACTCAGGATAGATGGTGGCCTTTGGGTTGAAACATCAACTAGGAGATTCAGACAGATGGGCTATCCAAAACTCTTCTGGATAAATATGAAAGCGTTCTTTAACTTCTCGACCCACAAACCAATCAAGACGAAATATTTCCAGGAGATAGAACACTAGTAACCACCTCAACCCAAAGAGGCAATTATATATTACTGCACCTTTCACGTGTCTTTCTACCGTCCTTGTTCCATTCTATTATACATACCCTATCATAGAATTCATTGTAGTATATTTCAGACGTGGCGCCCCCATCAGCTGAATGGGTGGCGTGGCACCACCAGTTCCCAAACAGGACATCGCCAAGGTACTGTTCAACTCCGGTTATTGTGTAGTGCTTCTTATCATAAATCTTTTCGTTTCCTTGGATGCAGTAGAAGTGCATGCAATGCGGCCCGACCCAATAGATATCATAATCAACGTTTAGGTAGAGGGTTTTGGAATAGTAAATCTCCCCGTCCTCTGGTTCAACGCCACCATAAGCATAAAGAGTCAGTGTTTTCGTAACGCTGCCTTTGGTATATGCTTCTCCGAAATCACCACTCATTGTCGCAATGCATTCATCTATACTGTGCGAATCTATCCTGCATTCTGAAGTGGACTCCTCCAATTTCAACCAGAGTGCGTCATTAGAGAAGACGGACATTGTCTCGTCAAGTGGATTTGATATCCTGATTCGCACCAGATAGCGCTCGCAATTGAAAGTTGAATAATTCACAGTCTCGTGGGGCTTGACTGAGAGCTCGACGTCCAATGGCGGATACTCTGAAGAGCACACGCCGCAATCTCGAATGCATGTGGTACAATCCTCATTCCCATCACATACGCCGTTCCCGCAGCAGGAGTCGAGGGTCCTGATGGAACATGTACCATCGACGCATGTTCTGTGTTTGCAGGCATCTGGAACGCCCATCACGCGGAAACCCTTAAGCATTGTGTTGAACATTGGAAGATTGTTCTCGTACTCGTCTCTGAGGGAATTGAATTGCGCAGTATATAGCTTTTCGTTCTTGGTTGTCAGGACAACCATCCTCTTTATCGGGAATCCATCCTCGACAAGGGATACTACGTATGATTTCGCCGGGTACTCTCCAAAAAATCCGTCAGATGTCTCAAGCAGACCATAATCACGCGTTTTCCCAAGGGCTGAAAGCGAATCTTCTATGTAATTCCCAAGATTATAGTACTGTTTGTTTGACTGTTCCGACCATATTACAAAATTCACAGCATAGTAGCTATCATTGCATTCGAACCCGGCAATCGGCCTGAATGAATCGAGCAGATCATCAAACGCTGGGAACATGCTTTTATTTCCAGCGGCTGCAAGCGTATAGGCACTACCTCGGTTGATTAGGTATACATGCTTCTGGTCTTCTTGTTCCCAAGCACCGGTTCTGTTGGACTGGCCGGTTATGGTGAACTGCTTTGTTTTGAGCTCCCCTATTGTCAAATCCTCTTCATCTAGAGTTATATTCTTAATTGACGTTC
>JBDRKD010000086.1:0-9582 GCA_043814255.1 Microcaldota archaeon | reverse complement strand
GGGCTCTCAGAGGGAAAAGATAATCGGATTCTCAAAAAACGCTGGCTTGGAGCATATAAGCGACAGGGATCTTAGGCGCCACTAGCCCCTCTCAGCAATATCACTCATATGTTTGACCAATTCACTGAACTCCTCGCTTTTCTTGAACGCAATCTCTACGTGTTTTGGTTCGTCACCAACCAGCACATCCAGGCTCTTGACATAATCCGTAATCTTGTAGCATTCCACAGATGCCTTCTCCCAGGCCTTTCTCTTTTCGGGGTCTCTCTTGCATTCGGCGAATATCCCGTCCTTCACATTATCAGTATACTCTCCTGGATTCTTTCCGTCACGTATCTCACGATCGCGAGCATTGACTATCTCATGTATTGCGTCATGGGTCCATTTTCCAATATCTGTAGATGTGTTAACACCAGCCCCTTTCAGTATGCTCCCCATATCCTCTTTTATGCTAGTAGGTTTACCGGCATCCTCTTGAGTATAGCCCATGCACATATTTTGACTATCACCTCTTATATAACTTATTAAAACCCCACTCCAATATTACCCTCATGTACGTTATGGAACACACAATGGATATGCTCCTTGGGAGAACCATACGGAAGATAAAACCCACAGAGAGCGAGAAGAGAGATGAGGAACAGCTCTCGGAAGAGGTTATGCGCAAACTCAGGAGGGTTGTGCCCCCATACATAGAGGTTTCTCTGGCAGGTTCCTTGGCAAAGGACACGAACCTCAAGGACGATAATGACCTCGATATTTTTCTCCTGTTTCCTCTTTCGCATTCAGTCAAGGATTTGGAGATAATGGGCCTTGAATGGGCCAAGAAAGCGTTAGCACCGCATAAATGGACAGTGGGTTATGCCGAGCACCCGTATCTTCAGGCTGTTTTCAAGGGGTCTAAACTAGACATAGTGCCATCGTTCAAGATATCCCACATAGATGAGAAGGCTTCATCAGTGGACCGTTCACCACTGCATACACAGTACGTGAATTCCAAGCTGAGCGCAGATCGGAAGGACCAGGTCAGGCTTCTCAAGAAATTCCTGAAGAATTTCAACCTATACGGTGCAGAGCTGAAGACTGAGGGGTTTTCGGGCTACCTATGCGAACTACTTATCACCTACTTCGGTTCATTCAAGCATCTCCTGAAATCAGCCGAGCAGTGGAAGGGACAGGTGGTAATAGATGTCGAGCGGCATTATGGCGAACACGAGCTGGCAGGCAAGTTCCTCTCGCCCTTCGTTGTCATAGATGCAGTCGACAGGAACCGAAATGTCGCTGCGGTTGTCTCAAAATCAGCCCTCTACAGGTTCGTATATGCATCCAGGGAATTCCTGAAAAACCCAGATGAGAGTTTTTTCTTCTCAGAGGAGAAGCAACCCAGTCTCTCCACGGCTAGGAAACTCATACACGAGAGGGGTACTGAGTTCATTGCAATCCTCTTCCCAGCACCAGACGTAGTTCCGGATATATTATGGCCACAGCTAAAGCGCACAGAGAGAAATCTCGCAAAACACATGGAACTTGGAGAGTTTAGTATATTTGGGAAGTCCCATTGGACAGATGAGGCAAAGAGATGCGTCCTATTATTTGAATTCACTGTGTTCCAATTACCTCTATTGGAGAAGGTTTCCGGTCCTCCTGTATTCCAAGCAGTTGACTGCGACAATTTCGTTGCGAAACACCGATCGCGCGCTAAGGGAATGTGGGTTGAGGAAGACCGCATCGTTGCGCTCGAGAAGAGAAGGCACACATCTGCAATATCCCTGCTCAGGGAAATGCTTAAGGCCCCCAGAGAATACGGAGTACCTGAAAACATAGCCAAACACATGGGGAAGGCCCGCATTCTTACTGGTGAAGCAATAGTCACAAAGAAAACACTTGGTGCATTGAGCAATCACATACGCAAGAGATTGCCTTGAGAGGTTTTGACTTGAAGAGGATATACCTAGATGACCCGTACATGCAGGATTTCACTGCAGATATAAGGGAGATAGAGGAGAAGGAAGGGCTCCACCACATACGACTTGACAGTACTACGTTCTACCCAGGAGGCGGGGGACAGGCTTGCGATACGGGCAAAATTAAGGGCAAAGACGCTGTAGGGGAAGTCGAGAGCACTTATGAAAAGGACGGTGCGGTCTGGCACGTCTGCTCAGTGAGCGGCAGCTTCTTATTGGGGGAAACAATCACTGGCAAGATAGATTGGAAACGTAGATATTCCCTCATGAAGTCTCACACAGCAGAACACATTCTTTTTCACTCGTTAATGGGGGTGTGCAAGGGAATCGAAATGATCAAGGTTAACCTGGTTCCTGAAGGCTCAAGCATACTTGTAAGATACCCTAGCAATATCAACATGGGGCTTGCACTTTCCGCGGAGAAGATCGCAAACAACGTGATAAGCAAGAACATTCCAGTGACAGTAAAAACATTCGGGAAGGACAATCTCCCAGAGGGCACACGCGTCAAACTGGAAAGGATTCACCAGGACGATGTGAAAGTGGTGCAGATAGGGGATTTTGATAAGTGCGCATGCACCGGACTGCACGTGAAGAATACCGGGGAGATATCGCTCCTGACAATAACGAACATAACAAACGAGGGCACAAATCAGCATAAGATATCATTCCTTGTTGGCGAACAGGCACAAGAATACCTGCTAGAAACGAAAAAGGCATGTGACGGCGCTTGCGCGATACTCCAAACAACTTCAGACAAGCTCGAGAAGACAATGACAAACTTGAAGGAACAGAAGGAGAAACTCGAAAGCATGGTCATCAGTCTTAATGACCGGATACTCGATGAGATCGAACCGGCAAATTTTGGGGAGTACAACCTCTATTCGAAAGTGTTCGTGGACATGGATGACAAGAAGCTCATGGAGAAGGCAGGGAAGCTCATAGAGACTGGGAGAACGATTGTCCTTTTCGGCAATAAGAAGGGAGACGATGCGTTCATCCTCATTGCAAAGAGCCCTGATTCGGACATAAACATTGAAAGTATATCCGCAAAGATGTTCCCATTGATGGATGGGAAGGGAGGGGGAAAGGGTAATTTCCTCTCTGGTGCCGGGAAAGCCGACAAGCTCGGAGAGGCATTTGGTTTTGCGGAAGAGGAGATTGTGGAGAAGTTAGTTAACTGATCCCCCGCCCGACTATTTTATTGTCCTGCACCCAAGAATCTTTGACTGGTCAACAAGCTCCTTTCGTTCATCAAAGCTCATCTCATTCCGCCTTCTTGTTTTCTTTTCATCAGTGAATCTATAGCAGTAGTAACACTTCAAGTTGCAGACATCCGGGACCTCCGCATCGAGCATGAGCATTCTCCCTGAGCCGAACGCAAGGACTTTTAATTTAATCATTCCAAGGAGAAGTGGTGTTATTGTGGAATTCACATGCATAGCAGAGATTCTTGCAGGGAATCATACTGGAAAGAGCGTTTCGATAAGGGGATGGGTATACAGGAAGCGCTCGAGCGGGGGCATGCATTTCATAGTCATAAGGGATTCATCAGGCTACATCCAGTGCGCGATTAAGAAGGACAAGGTGGATGAGAACGCATTCAAGGATGCCGGGAGCGTATTCATCGAATCTTCAGTTACCTGTGTTGGCGAGGTAAAAGAAGACAAGCGCGCTCCAGGCGGATTCGAGCTTGGTGCAAGCGAGTTCTCAGCCGTTTATGTGGGGGAGGCGTTCCCGATAGCAAAGGACCAGTCCATCGAATTCCTTCTTGACACAAGGCACCTGTGGCTTCGCTCGCAGAAGCTTACGAACATCATGAAAGCAAGGGATTACATAACCAGGTATCTAAGGGAATTCCTATTCACAAACAACTTCTGGGAGCTTTCGCCGCCCATCATAACGCGCGCAGGATGTGAGGGTGGTTCCACCCTGTTCAATGTCGACTATTTTGGGATGCCTGCCTACCTAACCCAAAGCGGCCAGCTCTACAACGAGGCATTCATCACCTCCCATGAGAAGGTGTTCATACTGGCTCCAAGCTTCAGGGCAGAGCCTTCGAGAACAGTAAGGCATCTCTGTGAATACTGGCACCTAGAGCCAGAGATGGCTTGGGTTGACAATGAGGGCAACATGAAAATACAGGAGGATATGGTGAGCTTTGTATGTCAGAAGCTTGCAAAAGAACATCCAGAACTCCTACAGTTGCTTGGAAGGGACCCAAAGGACCTGCTTGAGATAAAAGCCCCTTTCCCCAGGATGAGCTATATTGATGCATGCGATAAGCTTGAGGAGATGGGCCTCAAGATGGAGAAAGGGAAGGATTTCGGGGCAGATGAGGAGGCAGCACTCACAAAGGAGCTTAAGAAACCCATTTTCGTCCACCATTACCCGCGCGGTGCGAAGGCATTCTACATGCGGGAGGACCCTGAGCAGAAGGGCTACGTGCTATGTTCGGACATGCTCGCACCACAGGGCCATGGAGAGGTCATAGGCGGGAGCGAGAGGATATGGGAGCTCGATGAGCTTCTGCAGAGGATGAAGGAAGAGAAGCTCGAGGAGAAGGATTACAAGTGGTATGTTGATTTGAGGAGGTACGGGAGCGTCCCGCACTCCGGCTTCGGCCTTGGGATTGAGCGGCTTGTGAAATGGATACTAAATCTGGACCATATACGGGATGCCGTCCCGTTCCCAAGGGTAATCAACAGGGTTTATCCGTAGTTCCGCTATTTAACAAAAAGCGAAGCTTTAAATACCCAAATCGAGTAATTATATCCAGGTGAAATTATGGCCGAATCGCCACAATCATTGTTTGGAAGGGTGCACTGCACAACCCTCCTGGAGTTCTCGGATATGGAGGAGATCGAGTTGCTTAGGGAATACGACCGCACATCTTCCGTTGGGAAGGCAAATCAACAACCATCCGGTGGCAGGCTCTTCGGCCTTTAGGTGGTGGTAACATGCTAACGCAGAAAACAACTATGCGGGAAACAGTTTCACAGAGGCTTATAGGAGGGTTGATAAGTTCCTGCAACGAGGATGCTCAGCTACTCGAGCAGATATACCTGAACATCGGGCTTCCAAAACCTAGGGGGGCCCATATCGATTTTTCGCAAGGCGACTGGAAAAAACTGAGCTTCAGGAAAACCCACCACTAACCGAAAGGCTTTTTGTTTTTTATCCCTAAACTAACCATATGGCTTTGGTTATGGCATTCGGCTGTTTCGATATCCTCCATCCAGGTCACATAACCTATTTAGAGGAAGCGAGGAAACTTGGTGACGAGCTTGTAGTTGTAATCGCCCGGGACCGTGCAATAATGAAAGGGAAGAACCGCGAGCCAGTTTTCGATGAGAAAACAAGGAAACACCTTGTTGGCTCGCTGAAGTTTGTCGATAGGGCGGTGCTTGGGGACAGGAAAGACCATTATGCACTCATAAAGAGGCTCAAGCCAGATGTGATCGCCTTGGGGTATGACCAGCCAGCAGAACAGGCGGAACTGAAGAAAAGGCTTAGGGGAATGGGTCTTACCACACAGGTCATTAGGATAAGGAAAGCGAGAAAGCACAATCTCTTCAAGAGCTCTCTTCTCATAAGGAAGCTCAGGGAGCAGATGGGCGAATAGGTGTTTTGTGAACAGGTGTTTTTTTGCAAGTTCCGAAAGGATTCTCAAAGAGAGTACTCTCTAATAGAGCAGTTGTTCACCACAGAGATTTCCCCCAGATATTGGATAGCAGTACGGCTGGTCTTGAGCAGTTGAACTCCCGTTACGGTTCGTGGGTCTCAAGGACATATGTTGGGGACGGCATTGTAATAAGGGAGAAGAAGGACAGGCCCAACATAATCATCAAGTCCAAGATTATTGGGGACATTCATCTAGATACTGGGAGCGTGGAAACATGGTTTCACAACGCCCTTAAGGCCAGGGAAGCAATAAAAGGTGAGAGGGCAGTGGAATTCGAACGACCGCTTGGTTACTCAGATTCAGGAAATGGAACCTATTATTCGTTGCATTATGCCGGAAGTCCCCTTTCCTCCGCCCAATACGAAATTAAGTTGGATGAAGAGCATCTTATATCATTTGTGAGGGGACTTGCGATGTTGCATTCAGACGACATCTATCACCACCATCTCTTTGCTGATAATATAATGGTGGTTGCACAGCAAGACGATCCGACATTCGTAATAATAGATCCAAAATTCATCTATGTGGGTGAACATAACGAAAGAAAACCAAAAACAGGGTCAGAACCAAGGACAATCCAAGAAATCCCAAGAAAGGAGAAGATCCAACATGATATATTTCCCTTTGTTGTTGCATGCCACAGAATCCTCGAAGGGACACCCCCTCAAAAAAGCTCTAAGTTTATACGATTCTTAACTCGGGTTGAAAAAACCTACCAAAAGGTAAACAGGGTATCAGGAGATCTGTTGGATGAGCGTTTTTTCAATGCGTTGTTCAATCCCTGATTAAATCAGCGCTTTCATTATTATCTCTGAGAACTTCACAGGATCGAGCGAAGCTCCCCCAACGAGGGCACCATTTATGTCCTGCTCTTTCATGAAGTTCTCTATATTCTCCGGTTTCACATTTCCCCCATATTGGATTCTTACCTGTTCACCAATCTCTCCATAGAGTTCTTTCAATACCCCCCTAATCAACCCATGCACTTCCTGCGCCTGCTCAGGTGTTGCCGGTTCCTTTCCCTTTCCAATGGCCCACCTTGGCTCATACGCAAGAACAACATGCTCCATCTGTTCAGCAGTAACCGCATCAAGTCCCCTCCTCACCTGCCGCTCCACAACAGTATTTGTTCTATCAGCAGCTCTCTCCCTCTCAGTTTCACCTAAGCACATCGTTACTTTGAGGCCATTCCCAAGCGCCTTCTTCACCTTGGCGTTTACGGTAAAATCATTCTCTACTGGCAGCTTCCCGGAAAGCACAGCGTTCTCATGCTCTCTAGTATACTCTTCTCGAGTCCCAAATTCCCCAACTGTCCTAGTTTCAGAATGGCCAACAAGCGCCCACATACACCCAACATCAACCGCCATTCCAATAGAAATCTGGCCTGTGAATGCACCCGACTCATTCACGTTGATCATCTGCGCCCCAACCTCGATTTTTGAGCCCTCCAATCTCTTAGCAACGGCATTTAAGCATGTTGCAGGGGGATAGATAACTACATCACAATCAGCTGTAGAAACTAGCTTATTGAGCTCCCCAACTAAGGAAACGCCTTCATCGATACTCTTGTTCATCTTCCAATTACCACCTATGTTTACTCTCGGTTTCATGGAACCACCGATATCAATTGGGTAGCATTATTTAAATCCACGTGCCGTAATGTCCTAATCAGTAGTATAAAGTCAACTGAGGCGGCACACCGCGGCTCCGGCCTCCCTCCGAAGGGAGGCTTCACGTCCGAACTCTCACCGCCCATTTGTGGCGCCTTCAATAACTTGACGGCACCGTCCTAACCAAAGCCTTTTAAGCAGATAACGAGAACTAGCACTGATAGCGTAAGCGAGGTTCATTGAATGAGCCAATTTCCACAGAAAAGGAAAATGCATATAGCAATGCTCGGGTGGGAGTTCCCGCCTTTCGTTAGTGGAGGCCTCGGGGTGCACTGCTACGAACTCACAAAATGCCTCACCAAGCTTGGCGTTGAGGTCGATTTCTATATGCCACGCACCGGGAAGCAGGTGGATGGGACGGAGGTGACTGTACTCAGGATGCTTCCAGATGGGACAGTCGTGAAGGTGAAAAACCAGGATTATGGACTCAATGTAATCCAAGTATCCTCAATCTCAAAAACAGGAAGGCTCTCAGCATATCCGGAGGATTCCGCAGAATACAGAGTACAACAGAGGAAGTACATTGAAAAGGACACCGAAGAATTGTCTGAAGAGGTTGATGTGGGGGAAAGGGGCCTCTACGGACTGAATTTTATGGACGATGTCGAGAACTACAACAGCAGATGCATTGAGGTTTTGCTAAAGAACCACAAGCGCAGGAACTACGTACTTCTCCACAACCACGACTGGCTTACAGTGCCAGCTGCAATAAAAATAAAATCCCTTGCAGGTATCCCGAGAGTGCAGACGATTCATTCCACAGAGTTTGACAGGGCACCTATTCCATGGGACCGCATAATGAAAATGGAGCGTTCTGGCATAGCTGATGCAAACAGGGTAATAGCAGTAAGTCGCCTTACCATGAACCAGATAGCTGAAAACTACGGTGCTGATAAGCTCAAGATCCGCGTGGTCTACAACGGTGTAGACCCAAGCAAGTTCGACAAGAGAGACCCTAACAATCCCTCCAGAATAGTATTGTTCTTAGGGAGACTCACCGAGCAGAAGGGACCATTCCATTTTCTCTGGACAGCCAAGAGGGTTCTTGAGAAGGAAAAGAATGTCAGGTTCTTGATTGTTGGAGAGGGGGCTCTCCTGCCGTTCCTCATCCAGGAGACTTTCAAGCTCGGC
The DNA here is from genome assembly GCA_043814255.1 of Microcaldota archaeon. Classification (GTDB taxonomy): domain Archaea; phylum Micrarchaeota; class Micrarchaeia; order Burarchaeales; family JAKAKT01; genus CAZYPB01. The sequence continues at coordinate 1,132 of JBDRKD010000086.1, read as the reverse complement.
ATACAGGATAACGTCATATTCACAGGTTATATCCCTGCGGACCAACTTAAGAAGGTCTATTCTAAGAGCGACATATATGTAATGCCTTCGCTCTCAGAGCCATTTGGCATCACTGCACTTGAGGCCATGTGCTCAGGAACGCCGGTTGTTCTTTCAAAGAACTCTGGAGTGGGGGAGGCAACAAAACACAACCTCCAGGCCGACTTCTGGAACATCGACGCGATGGCTGAATACATAATAGCATTACTGAAATACCCCGCTCTAAGCAACACCCTCACCCGAAACGAACTGATAGAAGTGAAGAAATTCACATGGGAGAAGTGTGCTGCAAAAACATTCAGTGTTTACAAAGAAGTTGCAAAGGCTTAAAAAGAGCGGATTACAAACGCGTAAAAGAGGTGTGGTCGTGCCATCGTTATGTATATATTTCCAAGTCCACCAGCCAGCAAGGCTGAAGCATTATTCCTTCCTATCTGAGAAGAAAGGGAAACTCCACGATCTTTACTTTGATGATAAGCTCAACGAGAAGGTATTCAACAAGGTGACTGATAAATGCTACATGCCGACAAACAAGCTCCTCTTGGAGCTCATAGGCAAGCATAGAGGAAAGTTCAAGGTAAGCTATAGCATAACGGGCGTGTTCCTTGAACAATGCGAGCGGTATCGGCCTGACCTCCTCGATACATTCAAGCAATTGGCAGATACGGGAAGTGTTGATTTCCTAAACGAAACACACTTCCACTCTCTCTCGTCTCTCTTCTCAGACCCAGAGAAGAAGGAATTCTACGAACAGGTCGAGTTGCACAGAAAGAAACTCAAATCATTGATAGGGGTTGAGCCAAAGGTCTTCAGGAACACCGAGGCCCTGTTCTCCAATGAGATAGCGAAGATGGTTGAGGGGATGGGCTATAGCGGGATAATAACAGAAGGGATAGAACGAATACTCGGCTGGAGGTCTCCGAATTACATCTATAATATAAAGGGCTGCAAGCGAATCAACGTGCTCATGAGGAACTATAGGCTTTCAGACGATGTGGCATACAGGTTCTCGGCACGTTGGTGGAGTGAATGGCCCCTCACGGCGGATAAGTATGCATCTTGGCTAAAGAGAGCACCTGGAAACATAATCAAC
>JBDRKD010000085.1:0-4958 GCA_043814255.1 Microcaldota archaeon | reverse complement strand
ATCCTCCAGAAGGGAGTGCCTGCCATGGCGCATTCATGTTTTATCCCCATAATACCACGTTTCTCTCTAGAGAGGTTGAGTGTGGGGAGGTACGTCTTCACATCTCTCCCAATAAAATCGAATATCCCATATTTGCCTGGGTTCGTTCCAGTCGATGCAGCACTCCACGCGACAGGCGTCTCAGGTGGGATAGTGGTATTTAACCTAGAATAGTTGAGGCCGCTTAGGTTCCGGAGCTTCCCCTCTTTGATTAATTGCTCGCATATCTTTGGGTCCATCGCGTCAATCCCAAGTACGAGGACTCTTTCTTTAGGCATTGTTTCATATCTGTCCAAAAGCTATAAAATTATTTACTGCAGAGTAATTGCATGACTCTCAATGAGGAGGCATTGATATTCCACCGAAACGCCATGGGCAAGATAGCGATTTCGAGCAAAGTGCCCCTCGCTACGCGGAAGGATCTATCTCTTGCGTACACACCAGGTGTTGCAGAACCATGCAGAAAAATCATGCAAGATAGGAAACTTGTTTTTGAATACACTTCAAAATGGAACACAGTTGCAGTGGTATCTGACGGGACCCGGGTTCTTGGGCTTGGAGACATAGGTCCTGAGGCGGCACTGCCAGTAATGGAAGGGAAAGCGATTCTATTCAAAGAATTTGGCTCTGTCGATGCGTTTCCGATATGTCTGGCTGAGAAGGATTTGGGAAAGCTTGTAGATATCATAACGGCAATCGCGCCCTCGTTTGGAGGGATAAACCTTGAGGACATAGAGAGCCCGAAGTGCTTCGAACTCGAAACAATACTCAAGAAAAAGTTAGACATACCTGTTTTTCATGACGACCAACACGGGACAGCTGTTGTCGCGCTTGCAGGGCTTATAAATTCCCTAAAAATAGTCAACAAAACACCCAAAGAAGCTAACATCGTCGTTATGGGGGCAGGCGCGGCCGGTTCGGCAATAACCAAACATCTCATCAACGCTGGTTGTGAGAATATCCTGGTATGCGATAAGGACGGCATACTGTATGATGAAGCGACAGAAGCCCTAAAGCATCGCAAGGAATTGGTCAAGATAACAAACAAGCGAAAAACGAGAGGTTCTTCAATGGAGGCAGCGAGAGGCGCAGACGTCATAATCGGCGTTTCAGTGCCTGGTTCAATCACGCCAAAAATGATACAGCTTATGGCAAAGGACCCGATAGTCTTTGCAATGGCCAACCCCGTACCCGAGATATACCCAGAAGAAGCAAAGAAAGCCGGGGCGCGCATAATAGCAACTGGGAGGAGCGATTTCCCGAACCAATTAAACAATCTCCTTGGCTTCCCGGGAATATTCAGGGGTGCCCTTGACGCACAGGCTTATGATATAAACGATGAGATGAAGATTGCGGCATCAAATGCGCTTGCATCCGCAGTTGGGGATAGCCTGTCTGTGGTACATATACTCCCTGACCCACTCTGGAAAGGGGTCCATCTGAAAGTTGCGATGGCCGTGCACAAGGCTGCATACGCATCTGGTGTTGCCAGAAAATAATGTGTTAGAATGGAGGATAGGTCATCTTGCGCTGCTTGTAAATCAAGAGTGGCTCATAGTCCTAAAAAGAGTTGCCAATGTTTCCAACGGTCGTGTATATCAACTCTCCAGTTTCAATAGTCCTTTAACTTCCTTGGCATCAACCCTTAACCTATATTTCTTCATTATCTCCCCAAGGTTTGAACCTTCCTTTCTGACTAGCTCTGTCAACTCTTCCCCAGTTATTTTCTTCAAGCCAAGTTCCCCAACAGCCTGTTCACTTGTTGAATCCAGGTTTTCTGCCATATACCCCAATATCTCCGGAATGGCCGCTTTTACAAACTGGCCTTTTGAATGTTCGATAAACAGGTCCTGAAGGTGTTTCACAGTTATGCCATCAAGTTTTACCCCTTCCCTCCTAAGGTTCACGAGGGTGTCCTGCAGAGTGATGGCAACCAGTACAGGTTCTATCTCCTCATCAGTGTTTATGATCAGCTCAAATGTCAATTCCTCTTTCGAATTGAACATCTTCTTTGCAAGCTCCTTGTTTCCAAGAAGTTTCTCGAGCTTCACGAGCCTCTGCTTTGGCATGAGCGGAAGTCCTTTCTTGATTCGTTCGATTATCTCTCCAGTTACCCTTATTGGTGGGACATCTGTTTCCGGGTAAAGACGGGCACTCCCAGGAAGTGGCCTCATATATGCGCTTGCACCACCGGGCAGTGCCTTCCTAGTTTCCTTTGGGACTTCCAACAATAGCGCACGTTTCCTCACTACCCTCAACGCACCCCAGACTTTCTCATCCTCATCAGTAATGATGACATATGCATCACCACCTTCTAATGAGAGCTTCCCCTCAACCATCTTCTTTTCTGTTTCAGAAATTTTATACTTAGAAAGGTCCTCATCAGAGTGTATTATCCCCCCAATCCCTGCATTCATCTTTGCATAATCACTCAGTTCTGTTCCAAACCGTCTACCTTCCCCAATTTCCTTACCCAAAAGTCCTTTGAATTTTGGCATCCTCATCCCGAAAATACGGTTTCCTTTCTCAAGGGATCTCCTAAGAAGCTTCGACTCAGTATTTTCAAAAATATCCGTTAATTCAACGGCCTGGTATCCGAAATCAACAGTTCCCCCATATCTCCTTCCAAGTTCCTCTACTATCTCAACCAATACCTCTTGTCTCCTAACTTCAGATTCCACGATCTTTCTTATGAGATTGAGTTCCTGCGCACCTTTAATCTCAACACGGGTTCCCTTATCTGTCGATACGTTCACATCCTGCCTTATGGTGCCTATTCCACGTTGGACCTTTCTGGTAGCCCTGAGTATCTGTCCCAACGCCTCTGCCACCTCATGTGCATGTTCCCCGTCAATTATGCTGGCATCAGTGGCGATCTCGACAAGCGGTATCCCCAGCCTATCAAGGCTGAATCTCGTTACTCCATCATGTTCCCCAAGTATTCCCGCACTTTCCTCTTCTATACAGATGCTCTGTATCCCGACAACCCCCCTGCTTGTTTCCAGTTTACCACCCCGCCCGACTATCGCGGTCCTCTGGAATCCCCCAGTATTGCTCCCATCCACAACAGTTTTCCTCATAATCTGGATTTCATCGACTATCCTCGCATCAAGAAGCATGCATACCTCCAGCACAATATCAATAGCTGTTTTGTTCATATCATGCGGAGGCTCATCATCACTTTCCACAAGGCAGGAACAGTTACGGATCGTTTCATAAGAGAACTGCTTTTTTCTCATGAATTCCTGCATCGCTGCCGGATCTACCTCTCCAAGCTCACCCGCAACAGCCCTCTGTTTCCTATATACCGATACGCCTTTCTCTCCAGATGTTAACGACGAGCAATCGCAAAATAATTTATGTGTGTTAAGCCTCTGGTGAATCTCAATCCCAACTTTCATTTAGCTCCCTCTCTCAAAATCAGCAACGACTTCTCTCCTCTCCACAATCTCTCCAGCGAGGTCCGAGCTGATCAGTTCTTTCGCTTTCTCTGGACCATAGTTCCCTATGAGCCATTTCAGTTTTACATATGCTACCTCTGGAAGCATGCCCCCGCCAGGGATCACGCCATTCTTCTGCAGGTCCCTTCCATAGCCATATACATTCATATTGATATCTCCATAAATGCACTGCGACGTCATGACCACAATGCAACCAGAATTGATGAGCTTTGAGAGCTCCTCTGCGAGCTGTTTGTTTCCATCACTATTCTCATCATCTGCAGTTGGCATGTGCCCCAACCCAGTTCCTTCTAAAACAACCCCCCTGTACTTCCCATCAACAAAAATCCTGATATACTCTGGGGCCATCCCCGGAAAGATCTTAAGCAAGCCTACTTTCTCCTCGAGCGCGCTCGCCACTTCGAGTTTTTCGTTTCTCCTTTTAGGGTGCTCCCCAGAGAACTCAACTTTTCCATTCGTATAATCAACACTAGCAACAGGCTTGACATCTATGCTTTTGAACGCATCTCTCCTGCTAGTATGCATTTTCCTAACTCTCGTTCCCTTATGCACCTGGCAGACCTTATCCTCCAGCGACCCATGCATACAAACAACAACCCCCGAATAATCTGCGTTTGCAGCAAAATTAACCCCACAGATAAGGTTCATGGCAGCATCGCTCGAACCCCTGTCAGAGCTCCTCTGCGCACCTACAAGCACAACTGGCACAGAGAGATTCTGAAGCATGAACGAGAGAGCAGCTGCAGTATAATGCATAGTGTCTGTTCCATGCAATATCACGACCCCTGATGCGCCATCTTCTATCTCTTTTGAGACTGCCCCAGCCATGAGTTTATAGTGCTCTGGTCGCATGTTTCCCGAGAGAACATTCATTATTGCACTCCCTCTGACATCTGCAACCTCTGCAAGTTCCGGGATAGTCGAAACGAGGTCCTTTGCAGAAAAAGCAGGTATCACTCCACCTGTTCTGTAATCGATTCTTGAAGTAACGGTCCCTCCAGTGGAAAGAACTGCAACCATTGGCTTTTTCCCACTGAATCCAATCTCTTTGGAAGGGAAATTCTCAAGCTCCACTTTTCCTCCAAGCCTTTCTACCTTCAAATCCCCACCATACACTATCCCAACATTATAACCGCTATCTAGTTTCAATACAATACACCCACCATCCCCTGCCTCTGGCCTTGGCATGAGTATCCCCTCATCCTTTCCAACACGAATCCTATCACCCACCCCTATCCCAAGGCGTTTGAGACAGTCATCAATATTTTTAGAATACATAAAACACACCTAAAGTTTCTTAGAAACATACACGCCATCTCTTTTGTACCCTCGATTATAATAATATTGCCTAACGCCGACACCACTCATCACAAGTAGCTTATCCGCGCAATACTCTTCCTTAGCAATCCTCTCTGCCCTTTCCAATAATCTTTCCCCGAATCCTCTGTGCTGAAGCTC
>JBDRKD010000084.1:0-8694 GCA_043814255.1 Microcaldota archaeon | reverse complement strand
CCAAAAAGAGAGGATTTGTGGGAGGATATAGCAAAATGGACACAGGAAAAACTTGAGGATGGGATAGTGGTGTTTGGAGCGTATACAAGGGGAAAATCGCAGGAGATTACCGCTATTCTGAACAGATATGCGGGGGTTAGGCCGTTTGTCCATGAGAACATCTCAAGGATAAACAGCGTATATAACCGCTTTGGGGCGAGACTTGAATTCACCTCTCTTCTTGGGGAAATGAGCGAAGAACAACCAGGGGGAAATTTTGTAGCAGTGATGCCTCCGCAGATGATCCGCAGGGACATTATTGTTGGTTTGGAGGCAGCATATGGAAAGAAAGTATACACTGCGCTTACTACGGGTTGGGCAATGAAAGGTTGGGGGTGTGCGGACAGGATATTCCCACTTAGCGATCATGCTGATTTCAAGGATATTCTGGAGTATGTGGAATTATCCAATCCCAGAAGGGTTTTCTGTTGCCACGGAAACGAAAGGGCGCTTTCTCGTATCCTTAAGGAAAAAGGCTACGATGCCATCCCTATACGGCAATTGGCCCATGAATTCCCCCAAACCACGCTGGCCGATTCTGGTTCCACCTAACCAAACTATAAATAATTTCTGTTAGTTATATGATGGGGGGGTTTTGATGTATGATACGATTATTATAGGGGCCGGACCTGCAGGTATGACTGCTGCTGTTTATTCTGCAAGACAAAAGATGAAAACTCTTGTTTTGACGGAGAATATTGGCGGTCAGACGCTGCTCTCTCAGGACATAAGGAATTACCTAGGCTATACATTCATATCTGGTGCAGAGCTGGCTGATAAATTCAAGAAACACGTTAAGGAATACTCGGTCGACCTAAAGGAAAACGAACCTGCGTCGGACATAGAGAGAGTAAGGGGCGGTTTTCTTGTGAAAACAGAGACGGATACATATATGGGAAAAACGATTATCATCTGCTCTGGAAAAAAACCAAGGTTATTGAATGCCCATGGGGAGAAGCGATTCACTGGGAAGGGCGTTACATATTGCGCCATATGCGACGGCCCGCTTTTTGGGGGAAAGGACGTGGCGATCATTGGAGGGGGGAATTCTGCCCTCACTGCAGCGCTTCAGATGCTTAATATCGCAAGGAAGACCTACATCGTCAACATGGGCTCAGAACTTGGTGGAGAAGCCATCGTTAGGGAAAAAATAAAGAAAACGGAGAATATTGAGATCATAAACAACGCTAATATCAAAAGGATTAACGGAAGCAAGTTTGTAAGCAGCATATCTGTACGCGTGAACAACGGAATGAGAAAGATAGATGTGCAGGGCGTGATAGTTGAAGTTGGATATATACCTAACGTGGAGTTCGCGGATATAGTGACTAAGAACAGGGATAATGAGATAATAATCAATTGCAAAACAGAGACAAACATACCTGGTGTTTTCGCAGCAGGCGATGTCACGGATGTATGCGGAAAGCAGATAATCATAGCTGCGGGTGAAGGTTCAAAAGCATCTATAGCCGCCTTCCAATACGCCTCGAGAACATGATCACAACAACCTGGCCCTTATCGGTATCGGACCAACAATCGGCGTCGCATAATCGACAAATGCCTGCGTCACATCAGTCCCCTCACTGCTTATAAATTCCTTTGGCATGGTTCGTTTCCCGCTGCCGACAAGCTCAAGGGAAGCAACTGTTGTCTCGCATTCATAGTGGTCAGTATCCTTTCGTATCAATGCGATACTTGCGCTCTTCTCTTCTGAAAACGCATGCCGGGCACCCATCTTGCCCACGAGCTCAGCCTCCTCAGCGTCCACTGTTGAGAAGACGAATGGAAAACTCCTCTGGAGATAACCCATAGTATCGGAACGGACCCGTGGCTTTCGGTTTGTTTTTATTTTCTGTTCGACGCTTCTCGCAAGAAAATCACCGAGAGCCCCGCTACCACTGAGGGTAACTCCTCCGAATTCATCATAACCGTGAGTCTGTTTCATTACCTGGAGAAGAGGTTTCTTCTCTCCATTTTCATTGATTATGCTTATGCCCTCAGATACGGCAATGTGGGCTCTTCCCAATTGATCATAGACGTTTTGTATATCCTGTATGAACTTCTCCTGGTCAAATGGAACCTCCGGGAAATACATCAGGTGGGGACCCTCATCATCCCTCTGGCGGGCGAGAGCTGCTGAAGCCGTGAGGAATCCGGCGTTCTTTCCCATGAATATGTTAATATATATCCCCCTCATCGACCTATTGTCCTCGTCGACGCCCATTGAGGCCAGCGCGACAAAGCGTGAGGCACTTCCCCAACCAGGGGTGTGGTCGTGCGGTTTCACAAGGTCATTATCTATTGTTTTGGGTATGTGTACGCAGACAAGGGGATATTTCTCCTCTTCAGCGACGTGGCGGATTATGTTGAGGGAACGCGCAGTGTCGTCTCCTCCGATGTAGAGGAAGTACTGGACATTCTCCTCCCTTAGTATATTGAGGATTGCACGGCAATCCTCATCCGTTGGCTTTTTCCTTGTTGAACCAAGAGCAGCTCCAGGCATCTCGGCTATCTTTCGCATGAGTGGACCGGATATAGAGTCGAATGGTAGAAACTCCTTGTTTTGGATGCCCTCTATTCCATGTTTTGCCCCGAGAATCTTTCCGGGAATTTTCATCGATTTGAGTTCATGAATCGCCCCTGCAAGCGTCCTGTTTATAACGGCTGTCGGGCCACCTGATTGGGCTATCACAACGTTTCCTGCCATACAATCGCCTCAATGGAGTATTAACTAGGGAGATATAAAATCCTTCGCTTTGGGGTGGCTGGCCCTTATGGACACGATTTTACTATTTCATCCACCTTTCGGTTTGCGTCCTTCGCGAGCCGATTAGGCCTGTCAGCCTCATATAAGCCATTCTTTCCAAGATTCGCGAGAGCAGTATCAGCTTTTTTCTTGATTCCAGTAATTTCTCCTTTTGCCGCGACTATGTCTAGAATTATTTCCGACCTTTTTCCCGCATGTTCAAGAGGCTTCTGGTCGTCTTCAATGTCCACTACCCCCAAGAGGTAGATGATTTTCAGTAGCTGTGATTCGCTTGCTTCCCCGAGTGCAAACTCCTTAATCCTATTGAGTCCAGTTGGATTTGTGTGAGTATCAGGATAGAGAGCGTTAACCACTGTGTCGAAAAGAGCCTTCTCAAATTCTCCGATTGCATGTTCAATATTGCCAGTGGCCGTTTGCTCAAATTGCGAGAGGATTTTGTACAATGTGTCGAGCATGGAGTTGGCTGTGGAGAATATCGTTTCTGATGCGTTCTGTGATAATGGGCCTGAACCCAGCCTCACAGAAGCTTCGTACGCTTTTAGCATAACTGTTGCAACTTCTGGGTCAGTTTCTTTTCCCAATGCTTCTTTCAGAATGGTGGGTGCAGTATCCCCAACCAATTCGCGGCGTTTCTCAAGCGCAAGGACTGCTGCCCGGGCCCGAATGCCGCGGTTTCCGCTTCCAAGTGCATTAGTCAATAAGTCTTTAAGTTGAGGGCCTTTTAGCCCGTTTGCACTTCTACTGAACTTTTCTATCCTCTCTGCTGTTGTTGCTGCCTCCTCAACCAATGGTGTCATTCTGTTAGCTACAGCTGGAGGAGCAGTTACATTTTCTCTATTGACAAACCTGAGTTTTTGTTTTGTTATACCCAACACCCTGATTGAGAACTAGAGGTATCTATTGCTCTTCTAATGCTTAAATCACTTTCTTCGACATCCATTGTCGCAAAAACCTTATAAACTCCAAAGCAGAAGTTAGGTTGTTAAGGGTGAATCTATGAAAGAAATAAGATTTCACGGGAGAGGGGGGCAGGGGGCAGTTACCGCTGCCGAACTGCTTGCCGTTTCCGTGGGTTATGGGGGCAAAAACTCCCAAGCGTTTCCCTTTTTTGGGGTTGAGAGAAGAGGTGCGCCGGTGATGAGCTTCTGTAGAATCGACGATAAAGCCATCAGGATACACCAGAATGTGTATGAGCCTGACGTGATAGTGGTGCTGGATTCGAGTCTTGACTCTGCAATGGTCAGCAAGGGGCTGAAAAAAGGTGGGATCGCGATTATAAACACGAAACAGACTGCTTCTGAAACTGGAATCAAAGCCGAGACCATATTTACTGTAGACGCTACAGCGATTGCTCTCAAGAACCTTGGCAGGCCCATCGTGAACACAGCCATGCTTGGGGCGTTTGCAAAAGCAACAGGGCTTGCGGACCTGGAGGATATCAAAAGGGCCGTGGGGGAACGATTCAAGGCTTCTCTGGCTGAGAAGAACGCAAAGGCTGTCGAGGAATGCTTTAATGAGGTGAAATCATGAAACCACCATTTGCAAAACCAGGAACGAGTATTGAGAACAAGACTGGAAATTGGAAGACATTCAAACCTGAAGTCGATCCGGAAAAATGCGTGAAATGCGGAATCTGCCAGCGCTTCTGTCCGGAGGGGTGTATGGGGGAAGAGAAGAGTGTCCCGGATATAGATTATGATTTTTGCAAAGGCTGTGGCATATGTGCCAATGAATGTCCAAAAAAAGCCATAACAATGAGTACGGAGAAGTGAGATTATGGAGAAAACAATTGAAGGTTCTGCTGCGATTGCTGAAACGACTAAGAACTGCAATCCGGATGTGGTCGCCTGTTTCCCAATAACGCCATCGACCCATATTGCAGAGGATTTGAATAAACTTCACTCGGATGGAGAGATACGGGATTTCATACCTGTGGAAGCAGAATTCTCCTCAATCTCTGCCATCATGGGCGCCTCTGCGGCAGGAGCTAGAGCATTCTCGACTACAAGTAGTCAGGGATTGGCTCTGATGCATGAAGCCATGTTCTGTGCAGCGGGCATGAGGCTTTCTCCAGTCATGGTAGTAGCAAACAGGGCACTCTCCGCACCACTGAATATATGGAACGACCACCAGGATTCTGTCTCGGAGAGGGACAGTGGATGGATTCAGCTCTTCTGTGAAAGCAATCAGGAGGCATGCGACACTATCCCTCAAGCATTTAAGGTCGCTGAGAAAGCAGGGCTTCCTGCCATGGTTTGCATTGATGGTTTCTATCTGACCCATGCGGTGGAACAGATAGACATACCTGAGAAGGAGGTTATAGACAAATTCCTTCCGAAGTTCAACCCAGAAGTGAAATTGGACCCTGAGAACCCATTGAGTCTGGGAGTATACGCCTTCCCAGAACATTATCAGGGTTTCAGAAAGGACCTGTTCGATGACCTGGGGAGATCAAAAGAGGACATACGAAAAGCCCATGATGAATGGGCGCAGCTTACAGGTAGGAAATACGGTGATGGACTTATTGAAAAGTATATGCTAGAGGATGCTGAATGCGTCTTTATCGGAATGGGTTCGGTGATTGGAAATGCGAAAGAGGCTGTTGATGAGATGAGGGCCTCTGGAAAAAAGGTTGGTGTACTAAAGGTAAGATCGTATAGGCCGTTCCCTGGAAAAGAGATTGCCAACTCCATAGCTGGTAAAAAGGTGGCGGTTTTTGAAAAGGCTGTTAGTATGGGTGGAGAAGCTCCGATTTACTCGGAAGTCATGGCTGCGGTCGGGGAGAATGATTCGGGAGCAGTTGTTTCAAGCTTCATCGGTGGCCTTGGCGGGAAGGATGTGACTGTCAATCATGTCAAAGGGATTCTAGATAAGATAAGTGGCGGAAAGCCTTTCAAGGAGTGGGTTTAAATGGTTGAAGAACTTTTTGCTTCGGGGCACCGTGCATGCGCCGGTTGCGGAATTGCTGTTGCGTTTAGACAGATTATGAAAGCCGTGGGAAAAGATGTAGTTATTGTAAATGCCACGGGTTGTGGAGAGATCATATCCTCCCCATACCCCCAGAGTGCGTGGAGAGTACCTTATATACACACCCTTTTTGAAAACGTTCCCGCTGTTGCTACTGGGATAAGCCATGCGTTCAGGTCTATGGGAAATGACCATACGCAGGTGGTATGCATCGCGGGTGACGGCTCCACATATGACATCGGGTTCGGGGCGCTATCTGGAATGCTTGAGAGGAACGATGATGTATTGTATGTTTGTTATGACAACGAGGCATATATGAATACTGGGATCCAACGAAGCAGTGCAACTCCGTGGAAGGCATCCACGACTACATCGCAGGTAGGGAAAGCAATCCAGGGAAAACCGCAGTGGAAGAAACCTGTTATTGATATAGTGGCTGCCCATAATATCCCTTATGCCGCAAGCTCAAGCATAGCCTACCCCTTCGATGTCGACAAGAAACTAAAGAAGGCCATAGGAATGAAGGGGGCGAGATTCATCTCTATATTCTCCTCCTGTCCAACTGGTTGGGGACTTGATACTGCAAAATCAATCCAAGCGGCCAGACTTATCGTGGAAACAGGCATCTGGAAGATGACTGAATATGAAAATGGAAAACTTACGAACATACACAAGCCTGGAAAGAGAAAACCCGTTGAGGAGTACCTTAAGATACAAAAACGATTCAAGCATCTGACTCCAGAGGACATTACATACATCCAAAAGACCATTGATGACAGTTGGATTGAAATCGAACAGACTCCGAAAGGATAGTATGTGGACCATCAATCAAAAACTTTAAATATCTGGATTAACAACTCAACCATAGGCGATTATAGGATGAAAACATCGATTATAGTTATTCTTGCAGTAACGGTGCTCTTATTAGGCTGTTCCTCTCCTCCAGGACCCGTTATTGTACCGAATAAGACGATTGAGAATACGACTGGGGAACTGAACACTAGTGGGATAATTATTGATTCCCCAAAGGGTTGTGAGGAGATAGACGACCCTCAACAGCGCGATAATTGCTACATGTCTAGGATTACAACAGATCCAATGTTAGGCATTTCATTATGTTATAAGATAGAGAACAGCAGGATCCAAGATCGATGCATATATGTTCTATCAACTGAGAACATAACATACTGCCCCAAGATATCCCAAGGTTCAATAGACTTGAGGGATGACTGCTTTTATCTGCATGCGTCGGACACGAATGACAAACTATTGTGCTCAGACATAACAGACAAAACGCTTATGAAAAAATGCATTCGGGAGATATCTGTGAGAGAATGCGGTTTGTTGGGTGAATACGACTCTGCAGTTTGTCTCGTCCTTGCGAATAACGACCCCAGCTATTGCGCAGACATAAACGGGTCTCAAGAATGTTATTTAGAGGTTGCCAAGAAGCTTCCGGACGTCTCGGCGTGCGGATTCATAGAGAACAAAGTAGATGAGATGGCTTGTATGGGGATAGTATCTGGAGATTATGGCGCGTGTATGGCGTTCGATTACAATACAACACAGGACTCGTGCTACGAAAAAATTGCTGTTGATTTGAATGATTATTCTATCTGCGGAACACTCCTCTCCACTGAAACATACATAAACAGTTGCTACCAAACGCTTGCTGTTGTGAACAACAAGCCAGCCTTATGTACGAACCTCAAAACGGAGCCGCAGAGGGATCTGTGTTACTACCTTGTTGGTAAGGGGAACAATGATTATAGGGTGTGTAACTCAATAATTGAGACGGGTAGAAGAGACCTCTGTCGCATCGATGTCGCAAAGGGCCTTGTTGACCCCTCGGTATGCAGTAATGTGGAAAACAACTATATCCGAAATTACCAATGCTACTCAAACATAATATCTGGGAAAGGATATACGATTGATATCGAATCCTGTGGTAGGATACCGAAGGAAGATATGGATTGGAAGGATGAATGCTTCTTACGGATATTCAGAGAGACACAGGACTCCACAATCTGTGGATACATACAGCAGGAGTCAATAAGATCAAGGTGTGGATGAGACTCCCTGCTCGTCATTTATTCTCTCGTCTGGCGAAACCTCGAAATCTTCCGGCGTGTATTGGAAGTCGGCATCTCCCTTTATATCCCCCTTTGCCTTGAGAAGTTCTCTTGCCAAGAGATAGTAGATTAGTGCAAGGGACCTCCTTCCTTTATTGTTACAGGGAACAACCAAGTCAATGAATTTTGTAGAATTATCTGCATCGCACAACCCAATAACAGGTATTCCCATGACTGCTGCTTCCTTAACTGCCTGTCGCTCTCCCTTTGGGTCGGACACTAATAGAAGTTTTGGTTCGGTGAAATTGTCCCTTGCTGGATTTGTGAATATCCCCGGGGTGAATCTCCCGCGTATTATGGTACATCCCATCACCTTGGCGAATTTTGACGCAGAATTTATAGCATATGTTCGTGATGCGACGACAAGTATGTCCGAAACATCATATTTCGCAAGGAACTTGATTGCATGCCTAAGTCTCTCATCGACCTTCTTAAGGTCCAATACATAAAGCCTATCCTTTCTCGCCTTATATATGAATTGGTTCATATCGGACGTTTTTATCTTCGTTCCGATGTATATTCCTGCTTCAAGGTATTTTTCTTGTGGTAACAACAGTTCACTCATATGAAAACCTCCAAACGCAATGGGGCCGCCGAGATTCTCAGAACCCAACATCTGTTTTCTTTTGGGTTAGAAGACCTTTCTCTTCGAAGGAAAGGTTGCAACAACTTTTCCTGTGTTCGGGCAAAACCCGAATCTGAAAGAAAGGGATTCCCTTTGAACTCGGGTCGCCGACATTTTGGAACTCTTCCGAGCACCCCAAGCCGGAAGGATGGCCAGGCTACCCT
>JBDRKD010000083.1:0-7447 GCA_043814255.1 Microcaldota archaeon | reverse complement strand
GATAGGCTACAATCCTGCAACCGTCCAGTTCTCAGCAGCCTCCTGCGCCCCAATATGCGGCCCATGCGACGGGATATGCGAGGACGCATCATGCTTCACAATAGACCCAGACTGCGATTCAACAGGAAACACAACAAGCGGAAACACATGCCCATCAGGCACATGCTGCGCAGGGACATGCACGGAGACATGCTCAACAAACAGTGACTGCGATGACAGCAACGCATGCACAACAGACACATGCACAGGAGGAACAGGATGTGACTCCTCATGCCAGCACACCCAGATAGCAGCATGCATTGATGACGACGGCTGCTGCCCAGCCGGGTGCACTGAAGAAACAGACACCGACTGCATCTGCGCAGCCACATGCCATGGAGACGTCCCAGGAAAGGCATGCCAGGAGTACGAATGCATCCTTGGGGAATGCACAGCCGTACTGAAGCCGGACTGCTGCGGGAACAACATGTGCGAACCGCCAGAAGAAACAACGATCACATGCCCATCAGACTGCCTGTTCACCTGCGGGAACAACATATGCGATGAGGATGAGGACGAGTGCAACTGCCCGCAGGACTGCGGCCCATGCTCAGGGCAATGCGATAAGTGCACATACGAGCGCTGCATGCCTGACGGCTGCATATGCGTGGGGATCTCAAACTGCTGCGGCAACAGGATATGCGAGTTTGGGGAGACTTTTGCGAACTGCCCTGACGACTGCTTGCCAGAGCTCCTCGTAGTCAAGCTCATATCACCTGACTTTGGGGAGGCGTATGCCAGGGGAAGCAGCATCTCAATAAAAGCGAGTGTTTCAGCTGACTCCAGGCCAATCCCCAACGCAGTTGTGACAGCATCAAGCGTATTCCACGCAACAACACTGTACGATGACGGACTTCATGAAGACGGATTTTCAGGAGACGGCACCTATGGAGGGACACTGTCAATAGGGGCATGGGTACCGTACGGCCCACAGATACTTGGAGTGGAGGCATCCATCAAGGATTCAGAAGGAGAGACCTCCTCAATGATATTCATTATGGGCAAGATGAAGATGAGCATGGAGCTTGACAGGGATGACATATACCTTGGTGAGACACTCTCAGGCCATGGAATAATAGGTGACCAGGAAGGGAATTACACGCTGTCATTAGAGGTAACGTCAGAATCAGGCGCCCCCATCCACAGCGGCATGCAGGACGTAGACAGGGCATTCACATTCACATACCACACATCGTTCCTTGACCCGGCCGATAGGTGGTCTGTTGAAGCCACAGGGACAGATGAGGCAAACAACACCTATGGGGTGAGGCGGGAAGTGATTGTCAGGGAACCAGTGGCAGAGGAATTCCTTGATGTCCAGTACATAAGCCCAGAACCAGCAGCCTACCTTGAAGGGCAGGAAGTCAGGATAACAATCAACATCACAAGGTTCGGACAGCCAGTCACAGGGGCGATGGCAAAGACATATGACCCAAGGCACAGGGTGATAGTGCTGGAGGAGATAGGCAACGGGCTGTATGGTGGAGCATATATGGTTGCACTGGATGACCCGATAGGCCTATGGGATGTCCAGACAAGGGCATACAAGGTGATTGATGACACATTATACGGAGGCTCTGTCTCCACAGTGGTGGGCATAACTGAGATACCAATTCAATTAGATGTTGAGGAACCATCAGAATACCAATATTCCATCGGAGACGACATATACTCACGAATCAGGGCAACATACGGCGACAATGAGCCTGCGGACAACATTGTGGTTTTCCTGAGAATCGGAAATAACACATTCAACACAAGGCAGACAGAGATAGGGACCTATGAGACAACATTCAACATAGGGCCGGACATCAGCGGCGAGATACCCCTCCTGGTAATCGCAAAAGATCCATACGGAAACATTGGATTAAAGCAGGTACCACTCCAGATAACCGGATACTCACTGAACCACTACCTGGAGAAATACTGGCTTGTGGCGTTGGTGCCAGCAATACTGTTCACATGGGCGGCCACCCGCTACCTGATGCGTTTCAGGAGGAACAGGCAGATAAGCAGATTGCTGAAACAGAAACCGGAGATTACCAAGGGCCAGGCAGAAGTTCAGAAACAGTACTTCAAAGACCACAAGATGGACAAGCTCACGTTCAACAAGCTGTCCCAGAGCCATGAAGAGCAGCTCAGGGAGTTAGAGAAGGAACTGGGCGAATTGGAATACTAAAAACAATAAACAGAAGCCGCTCCTAGAAGCGGAAGGCCCGTTCGATAGTAAATTGCCCAAGTGGTTTCCCACTCCTCACATCACTTATTTCAATTTCTGCCGTCCAATTCCCAATATCCACCCGGGTAGTGAAACCGACTGATGGTTGTTTCGGCCTGTTTGAAAGCCTCTTAAGGGACCCCTCGAACTCCTTTGTTAGGTTTGCTCCAAAGGCAAGGAAATCTTTCACCACAAACTTGCCACTTGTTGTGCCTATAAATTCAGTCTTCCCGTCTCCAGCCAGACCTATGGATGTTTCGAGTTCTGCTTTCAAGTCCTTTGTTAACGCTATCTGTGTCTGATAACCCATCTCCAGTCCGATTCCAGTCCACATTCCATCGACACTACCAGTGTGCTCAAACTTTAACCCAGGTCCTTTCGTTTCCCATATTTCATCGAAATACAGGGTACAGGCAACGTTGAATCCTTTCCTTTCAACATCCCCTAGTTTGAATTTAATCCTATCCTTTCTTTGTTTGCGATATCCCTCTTTCCCTTCGCTAGTTGTAAAGGTCTCTTCAGCTCTTCTTCTGGTGAAGAGCGTTACAGATGCTCTAAGTGGCGGGATTTTTGGTTTCTGTACAGGTTCTTCCTTTACCGGTGCCTTCCCAACACTTAGTGTTACTTCACTCCCACAAACAAGGTTCTCCTCGAGTACATCCCCTTCATGCTTGCCACTGACTAAATACTCGCCTGCTTCGAATTTATTCAGCTCTTCTTGCGATATAGTGACAGAGAACTCTCCATCATGGGATGTTATTGGCGTTGTTTGGTAGATCTTTTTGTAAATGCTCTCCCCAGTTGGACCATCCATCCCTTTCTTAAACACTTCTACAGTAACCTGTTTTCCTCCACCCCAATCCCTGATGGATTCTTCCTTGGTTATGGATAACTCCCCTATGATCTGCAGTTCTGCATCAGCCTGTCCTTCAACGAAATAATCCATGTTCGTGCACAACGAAACAGAACAATCTAGCTGATTCTGCATAACATAATATGCACTTATATCATCGAACCTTCCTTTCGTAAACATGGCAAGACCCATAGCGAACATCCCGCTCTTCTTAAGTTTTTCAATCTTCTCGTTCGTATATCCTTTTTTCTTAAGCCCACGCTCATCTGAGCTTGTTGAGAAAGCTTCCTCACCCTTAGTTTGTGTTACCTCTTTGAATTTATCAAGAGTGAGTCTTGAGCCTTCAACAGAAACTCCCTGGCAGGTCATGAATGTAGCCATATACAGGATTGCTGTTGCGGCAGAATTCCCTCCCCTAAGTGCAAGCATTTCCCCTTCTTGGAGATCCTTGGAAATAACGCGGTCGCCCTTTCTAAGCTGTTCCTTATCTGTTATTATTTCCCCGTGAATTGGCATAATCTCTGCGTTCCTAATCGTTTCTTCCCCTGTTTTTCCAAAGTTTTCCTTTATCCTTTGCTTTACCTCCTCTGGTGAGGCATCCAGGGATATCCCGAATTCTTTTAGTGCATCAAGGTTCTTCTCAACATATCCTAAGTATTGTTTGTCAGCAGCAGTGAGGTGCTTTGAGGTTTTCCAATTCACGCCATCCTCTTGCAGAGCTTTTATGGCTCTTTTTCCTCCTTTGTGCATAGTGGCTAGAATCTCGTGAAAAGCTGCAAACTTGACTCTGTCTTCCCCCGTTATCCCTGCCTTTTCCATTGCATCGTAATTCCTAGCATAATAATCCTGATAACTCATCGCAGTCATCGCAACCTGTTCACTTACTTTAGTGCCATAATTAGACTTATCCACGTATGTAGCATTCCCTGGACTAACTTGTTTTTTTTCTACTGGAACTGATTTTTTAGGAGTTTTAAATACACCATTGCCCACAAGACCACCTCTACCTACTACTATTTACTCATTCTAAGTATAAAAAGCTACTAGATTAGGAACAAAAGCGGGCCCGACGAGATTCGAACTCGTGACCTTCACCTTAGGAGGGTGCCGCTCTATCCAAGCTGAGCTTCCCGGGAAAACGCGAGAGTTCTCTCTTACGGGCCCATATAAGACTGTTTCCAGCGGTTCCACTTTTGAACGTGGAATTTGTTCGATGGCTTAACTTCATTAAACCAGCGTTCTATCCGCAGTATTGTTTTTATACGTATGCTTTGTTTATGTCGAATCACCTTGAAATCATTTTCTCTGAGTACTTTGAACAACCAAGATAGCAACTCAGGATTATACAAAGTTATGCACAACACAGGATAAGGTCGTTTATATCCTCTCCCATTATCGAAGTAGATACCGCCGTCTGTATCAAAGATACCTCGAAGTATGTGCACTGATTTGACCCAGTCCGTCGGGAATAACTCCGTATTGAAGCGTGTTTTGTAGCCAATTGGAAAATCAAAATTCTTTCGAAAGAAGTCAAACACTGGGAAGGAATTTATGGTAATATAAAACGTTGAGGAATCCCCTCTAAGCCGAAGTGCCCCGCGAACGCCGAAACTCTTAAGAAGTAATTTTTGCAGATGACGCGCATAAGCTATTTGGAACAGGTTCCCGCAGAAACATGTTTGTCTTCGACCGGCGCTTATGCCGATCCAACCATCTCCGATTAACGCGCCTAACAATTCCAAAACACTACTGTCATCAGAATGTGGCAAATTACCCGTGATTTTAACCCATTTTTTCTCGATGCTTTTTCTTCCACCTGCGATCCTTCTTTTCATCAGCACGCTTTCCCCATACTTTTTTCGTAGAAGTTTGTAACAACTTCGTCCCCCTTTAATCAATCCCCAATTTGCATTTCGCAACTCAACAACATGATTCAGAAAATGATCTAGGTCGGGTGATGCTCGGATAATCCTTGTGAGCACTTTTAGTGGGAGAAGGTGTTTCTCGTAAATCCAATTTCGGAAAGAGCGCCTCGGAACTCCAATGGCAGTCGAAGCCTTACGTTGGGACATGTGGTTCGAAGCCATAAACACTTTTATGAATTCACGTTGTTTGCCCGTTTTGAATAAGACCCTATAGTCAGTCAAATACACACCCAGGTAGATTGGATAATCCGCATTCATAAACCAATAGTGAGTAACTTTCCACTACACCTACGAGCAGAAGGAAAAATTAGAACCCTGGGTTCTCGTTCTATCCAAGCTGAGCTACGGGCCCGCGTCTATCATTTTTTCCATGCAAGTTATTAAAACATTCTCCATAATGTTCTCACATGGAATACGACAAGCTTACTTGGGGCCGAATCGAGGAACTCTGCGAGGAGTTGGCAAGACAGGTAAGGGATTCGGGATTCAAACCAGATGTGCTTGTTGGAGTTGCAAGGGGAGGATGGATCCCTACGCGCATAATCTCAGACATCCTAAAGGTCTACAAAGTAGCCTCGATAGGTGTTGTATTCTATACTTCCGTGGGAAAAACACTTGAAAAACCAAAGCTAACGCAGGAGCTGAACGTTGACATAAGAGGAAAGAGAGTTCTCTTGGTGGATGATGTGTCTGATTCAGGGGAAAGCCTTCTCCTGGCAAAACAGAAAGTAGAAGCTCTCTCCCCAAGCGAGCTGAAGACAGCGACTCTCCATTACAAGCCCCGCTCAAAGATAAAGCCGGATTTCTTCATAAAGGAAACTGAGGAATGGCTAGTCTACCCTTGGGAGAGGAGGGAGTTCGATTCCGAAAGGAAATGATTATTCAGGAATTCCCGCACATGCGGTCCAGAATGGGTCCACCCTTGGGCACATAATGGGTTTTGTCTTTCCTCCTTCTCTCAGAACCACGCCTTTCTTCTTGGTTACCCTGCCTATCTCCGCGCACACTATCTTTTTCTTCTTCAATGCCCTCATTATCGCTTCAGCGTTCAATTCCTTTGCACATATAATCAGCGTTCCCTCGCTTATGGATACATATGGATCTATCTTGAATACATCGCATACTGCCTCCACTTCTTGGGGCACAGGTATCTTGTTCTTCTCGATTTCAATCCCTACTCTGCTCGCATTTGCAATCTCAAACAACGCCCCATACACCCCGCATTCAGTGGCGTCGTGCATTGCATGCACCCCCTCCACTTTGAAAGCTGTCAACGCATCCTCGACAACACTCATCTTCCATGTAAGCTCCCTGGCCTTGTCCGCAGTTTGTTTCCCCACTCTCTCCTTAACCCCATCGTAGAAGAAGCTCGCAAGGAGTCCTGTTGCCTCTATCGCTGCCCCCTTTGTGATGATTACCGAGTCCCCAGGCTTGGCCATCCCAGGGGTGATATACCTATCAGCAACCCCTATCATCGTCGCCCCCCCAATCATCGGGAAATTACAGCCAGGGTATTTTGCAGTATGCCCGGCAACAATGCTTACCTCAAGTTTCTTGCACTCTGAACTCATGGCTTTCCACATTTTCTTGAATTCATTGGCAGTCATTTCAAGCGGAAGATTCAGGTCTATTGATAGATAGGTCGGCTTTGCCCCCATCACAGCAACATCGCTTGCAAGTATGTGTATTGCAAACCAAGCAGCGTTCTTCATCCCAAGCTCCTTTGCGACATATACTGGGTCTGACTCAATGACAAGGTATTTCTTCCCGAATTTCACTACTCCGCAATCGACCCCATGCTGAGGCGGAACAACAATGCTCCCAGAACTCGCCCCGAGGTTGGGTAATATTACCGTGTCAAAGGTTTCACGCGAAACCTTCCCAAGTGATGGCATTTGCATATCAATACCTTTCAGTACAAACATAAAAACTTAGTCTTGCTTTTTGTATGCAGGCCTCTTCCCCTTTATGATCTTCCTCCGCTCGGAAGGCCCGCCCCTGCGCTGGATTACCTCTTTCCTGCCGCCCTCTATATCTATGACAAAAAAGCGCACAGCCGAATACCTGAGGAGGTGCGACCTCCTGATTATCGAGCTGACATCTGAAATGAGGGACCTCCCCCCGGAACTCATCGCAAGAATCCCTATCCTGGGGCCGAATTCCGCAAGAATCCACAGCCCGAGCAGTGCGCCCAACTTATCTTCAGCATATGCAACCGCTATGGATGCGGGGTTAGCAATAACACAATCCACAGTGCCTATCTCCACGCCGTTCACAATTACCCCAACATCCTTGGTAACAGTAATTCCAGATGATTCTCCAATAGATATGTAGTACCTTATCACCGCATCGCGCATAGATTCCCCTGCGTTTTTGTTCTCAATGAATTTCATTAGCTCTTCTATGTTTCCT
>JBDRKD010000082.1:0-5554 GCA_043814255.1 Microcaldota archaeon | reverse complement strand
GGTTCAAGTGAATTCATATCAGTCTTTAAGAGGAATAATAAGGAATTCTTCGTTAGGATACGGCTTAGGGCAGTAAAGGATAATCGAAAGCCATTGATTGTACTATCGTGTCTCGATGTGACGGAAACCATATTCTCAGGCGCGTACTGTGGTTTGATAGTTGGATTTGGCGATATACTTTTCTCTATGGACGCCGATAAGAAGTTTCTTTCAGTTAGTGGAACCATAGCTGAAACTTTAGGTTATTCCTCGGAAGAACTTGTTGGCGAACCGTTTGCCACCATCGTGGCATCCAAGGATAATAAGGTCATAAACGAAGTCATGGTGTGGATGCGCTCAAAGTCAGATAGAGTAGACGGTATTGAGATGCGGATGGTGTCGAAAAGCGGAATTGCCAAAGTTTTCCTTCTAGGATGCCAAAGCTTTTTTGGTTTGGATGGGGAGATAAACAGGGTATATGGCGTCTTGAGGGATATCGACCAGCTCAAAAAGAGGACTGAGGGCGAATATATCCATTCGAAGATAATGCCTGAGATATCGGATGGGATATGCTGGATTGATACTGCCGGCTATGTTAGGTATTGGAACAATGCCGCCCAACGGCTTCTTGGTTATTCCAAAGAAGAGATGCTTGGGCGGGATGTGAGAAAATTATTTCCTCCGGAAAAAGAATGGGAACTCTCTTGGGCGCTTGGGGGAAAAATGAAGGAGAAAGCCGTTGAGACAGAACGGATTGGGAAGAACGGGGAGATGATTCCTGTAAAGGTGGTTTCGAAAGCGATGAGGGACGGTTCTGGAAACTTGATAGGCTGTGTTGAAATCCTGCGGGATATGAGGATGGAGATAAGGTTAAAGGAAATAGAAGCCATTCGAAAACAACTTGAGAACAAGAACAGACACCTCAAAAATGAGATGCAAGACAAATCTGCGTTCATATCCGAGGTTTCACATGAACTAAGGACCCCGCTGACTAGCATATATGGTTATTCGCTACTCATACAGGAGGGCGACGCCGGACCGCTCAATCCAGGATATAAGAGATACGTAGATAAGATAGTCGATGAAACAGAACGCCTCAGGCGCTTCATCAATGACGCTCTAGAACTTTCAAGGATAGAATCTGGGAGGTTCAATTTCGATCCACAACAGTTCGAGCTTTCTACATTGGAAGAGAAGTGCTCCTGCATGGCACTTGCCAATAAAAAGGGCCTATATGTTCGATGGGAGCTGGAGGATGACTTACCTTCCATTTATGCTGACCCACGGGGCATCTCACAGGTACTTATCAACCTTATCTCAAATGCCATAAAGTTCACTGATGAAGGAGGGGTTGTGGTACGCGCCGTTAAGAAAAGCCACATGTATGTGCGGGTTGAAGTTACTGACACCGGGGAGGGGATACCTGAGAACGAAAAGAAGAATGTTTTCAAGAGGTTCAGAAGGGTTGCCAGTGAGAAAAAACGTGAAGGAACAGGCCTAGGATTGGCGATAGCAAAGAAGATAGTTGAGCTGAACGGGGGGAGGATAACGTTTGAATCCAAAGTTGGGAAGGGAACAACGTTCTATTTTATGGTCCCCATAAGAAAACGGAAGAGTGTAAAAAAGACCTAAAGAAGACGCCCTTTCAGGTGGCGGTATATCCTTTCAGGTTCTTCGTAAAGAAGAGAAAACATGCCCTCCCTTCCTCTGATGATGCCACGCTGTTGTAATCTGGTCAATGCCTTGTCGACACTGTCTTTTGGGAGTTGACTTAAGCTGCCCAAGACATTGTCCCTGAGTTCCCCAAATTCAACGAGTGTCATACATATCCTCAGTTCATCCCTCTCAAGTTTTTTGAATACGGGTATCTTTTGGAGAATCGAACGGACCTTTTCAATCTTCTCAATATTTGGCGATAACACCCCGCTGATTTCAGTGGATGCCTGTACCTTTATCAGTGGTCCGATAAGTGAATTTGCGGAAATCCTTGCATTTCGCTCTATAGTGCAACCAGACCCAACAATGGTTCCGGAATCGATAGAAACGTTATCTCTGATTTTGTTTTTGTCTGCAATTACTGAATTGTCAATCCTGCATTGAGAGCCGATGTACACCGAATCAAAAAGTATGCTGCCGGTAATTTTTGAACCTCTGCCGATATGGCAATTCTGCCCTATTACCGTATTAGGACCTATTATCACATCCGCGCCTATGTGTGAATCCCTTCCAATAATATAAGGCGGAACAAGTTTTGCGTTCCTACTTATAAATCCTTTATCGCTCACCCCGCCTGAAAGCATCCCGCCCAGCATGTACCTGTTGCTTGCAAAATAATTCTTTATAGAACCTACGTCTTTCCAGTATCCGTCCTGAACTATCCCGCTGATTGGGTTGTTTTCAGATAGTAATCTCGGGAAGAGGTCTAATGAGAAATCATAGGTGCCCGCTGGAATCATGTCCAGAACACCATATGAAATGACATACGTCCCTGTGTTTGCTAGGTTTGAGAAACATTGGTCTGGCCTTGGCTTTTCAATAAAACGTTTTACCCTATGTTTTGCTCCCAATTCCACAATGCCGTAGGATTCGGGATCGGCGACTGGAATAAGCGAGAGTGTGACCATTCCCTCATGCGCATCTATCTGTTGGGATATGTCAATAGAAGAGATGTTGTCTCCCTGTATAACTAAAAAATCGCCATCTATCTTCTTTTTAACATTTCTCACAGAACCTGCAGTCCCAAGAGCTCTACGCTCTTTAACAACCTCAACAGGAATAGAGTAATCTGAGTTCTCTAGGTGATTGTCTATCTGTTCGTAAAGATAGTTGGTGGTAATTACTACGCCATTTATTCCTGCTACAGATAACCTTTCAATTATGTGGTCAATGATAGCTCGATTTGCAACAGGGAGCAATGGTTTTGGTATGGTGTAGGTAAGTGGTCTGAGGCGAGTTCCAAGACCGCCTGCTAGTATGATGGCCTTCAATTTTAAAACCAGTTGGAATTAGGTTCTAATTCTATAAAAACTATTCTTTAAGCAAAATTCCGTTAATCGACGTTAAACGTTGTTACATTGAACATTAAGAATAAAAACATTACCACAGAAAAAGATGTGACCAGTTAAATCATTAGAGGATTGTTGATGACGATGGTAACATTTGAACCAAATAAGCGACTAGAGGAGCTTGCAGGTGAGGGCGGCTTTATATGGCTTGAGAAAGGAAAAGATTGGGAGAGATTATCAGGACATAAGGCGATTCACCTGGAGATAGGGGAACCGGACTTCCCAACTCCTAGCAACATCATTGACGCTACAATAAGTGCCCTCAGAGACGGCAAGACGAAATATACTCAGGTTCCAGGCAGGTATCCGCTGAGAAAAACAATCGCTGAGTTCCTTGGTAAGCGGAGGGGGGTTGATATAGACCCAGAGAATATCCTGGTATCACACGGCCTTAAGTGTATAATCAGGGCAGTTATGGAAACTCTCACTGATCCTGAAAACCCGAAGAACACAGCATTCATTCTCCCAGACCCAGGCTATGGCCCATACATAGCAAATGCAGCTTACACCGGTGCGACAACATATGCCATCCCCATGGATGAGAGGAATGATTGGAGGTTCGACCAAAAAGTATTCAGAGGAATCGTTGAAGAGATACCAGAACACCTGAGGAAAGTTGTGGTTCTTGTTTCGCCTTCAAACCCAACAGGCGGAGTGTTGACGCATGAAGATATCGAATTTGTCGCTGACCTTGCGAAAAAACACGATATGATTGTTCTGTCTGATGAGATCTATGATGATATCGTGTTTGAAGGCGAACATAATAGCATCTATTCTATTCCGGGAATGCCCGAGCGCACATGCCTGTTGCATGGAGCCTCAAAGAGCTGGGCCATGACTGGTTATCGGCTTGGGTGGGGGGTTTTCCCAAAAGAGCTAACTCCCTATGTTGAGCGACTGGTAGGGCATAGCAATTCATGTGTTGCTGAATTCGTACAATATGCAGGGGTTGAAGCACTTGAGGGCCCACAGGATGCGGTATCAAAGATGAAGGAGGAATACAGGAAAAGGCGGGATTATATGGTTGATGCTCTCCGTGGACTAGGTTGCTATTGCGCAAAGCCTGGCGGGGCTTTCTATGTGTTCCCAAACGTTACTGATTGGGTGGGGAAGGTTGGCGCAAAAAACGATTATGTGTTGGCAGAAAGGCTTCTGAACGAAACAGGGGTTATCTGTCTTCCTGGCGGAGCGTTTGGTAGGCTGGGTGACAACCACGTACGCTTCAGTCTTGCATCCTCTATTGAGAATTTGAGGGAAGCTGTAGGGAGAATTGAGAAGTGGCTTGCACTTGGTGGAAAATCTATTTTTTAGGCAACCTGGTTTCTAAGGGCGTTACAGTTAGATTCGGGCTTACCAGTCCGTTCAAAGGAAGCGCTTTTGACGAGCGTTCAAGTACAAACTTGCTTGTTAGTATTGGCTTTGGTATTGGAAACGCTAAGAGATAAGCATGCCCTGAATCCCCTAGAAACATTGGGTTCTATATTCCTTAGATATCAGGAGTCCTCCATGATTGCATCCTATTGCTAATGGACTCTGCCCTTATTGCGATAGTCTTTGGTTCAAGAGCTGACACATCATCCATTACTTCCTTCAAAGAGGCACCAACTCCGTGCTTCTCGGCGCATTTCTGCAGTATATGCAGTAAATCCTCCCTCCTAAGGCTCATCTTGAGACACATCGATTATTCCCTCCACTGATACCAATAACATTTATCTTTTAAAGGATTGCTACTAAATTTTGAGTAAAGACTAAGGAAGAATTCTAGCGAAATTCAACAAAAAGCGAATAAAGGAATAGTTTATATAGTTGTATTGTATAAACATTGTTTTTAGTGTGGGGGGTTTTCTATTTGAGTTTTAGGAGAAGTAATAGAGCTGTTGGGGGAGACCATATATCGGAGGACGCCTTTCTCCTACGAATGTCTTCTATTCCTTATGAAGTTAGCGAAGCTGAACCTCAAGAATCAAAGGAAATAATTACAGTTATAGACCGAGTTTATGAACATATCACGAACAAAGGAGTCATCTCTTTAGATGAATTAGCGAACAATCTTGGTATACGGAGAGAACACGCGGAGAAGATAACGGAGATGCTTGAGATAACCAAACTCATAACGGTTAAGCATTCCCTAATGCCAAGTGGTGACACTTGGGTTTTGGTTTCGGGAACGGAACAAAAACAAAAGCGAACAGGTAACGGAGATAGGACAAAATACCTAAAAAGAATTATCACTGATGATGTAGCTAGAATGGAGAACGCATTAGCTTCTATGGAGCACCATTTGAGTATGTGGTCATCTGAATCCGAGGAAGAACTATCAAAGGAAGGAGATTTTGGGGATTCTCTGTTAAAAACAAACAATGAGTCAATGAAAATAGAAAAGAATCTCGAAGATTCCAGAAGTAGGATCAGCTCAAGATTCAGTATTCTTAAGAAAAGACTTTCAGATATGAGAGTAAACATAAACAAGACTCCTGAAGGCAATGGTAAATCACATTTTAGTTTTTTTA
>JBDRKD010000081.1:0-21297 GCA_043814255.1 Microcaldota archaeon | reverse complement strand
GAGCACAGGAAGTCTTTGACTACGTGGTGAAAATATCAGAGAGCCAGGACTTAAAGGTTGATATCTCCTGGGATAATGATGAGATATTAGTTGGCCACTAAGAACAGTTACTTGTCTCTAATGCATCGGATAATAAGAGATTCAATATTAATTAAAATGTACGTGATTCAATAGCATCATTGCAATAAAATGTTGATATGAATAAAAAATATTGCACGGTTAAAATGGATTAAACATCTCTCCCGCCTTGGACACGAATGTCTCTAATCAATACTACACTTGTTCAGATAGACAAGATGCGGACGTAGGGAGTAAGTACCTAGGTGAGTGATTTATTTTATATAGAAGAAAAAACGTCCTGCTAACTGCCGCTATGTTAGTCATATTGAATTAAGAAGATAGATGTGAGACACGAGAGCTCTGTCTTCAGAGCCATGAGAGATATCGAGTGCGTATTCCACCTTGCCGCTGACCCGCTCGTCAGGGAAAGTGCCGGGCGCCCGATTCTAAGCTTTGATATAAATGTGCGGGGGACACTGAACGTGCTTGAGGCCGCCAGGAAAAGGGATGTTGCCAGCATTGTGTTTTCATCAACTTCAGCAGCCTATGGGGATGCAAAGGTATTCCCGACACCGGAAGTCCATCCGGCAATACCCATAAGCAATTATGCTGCATCCAAGATATCTGCTGAATCATATGTGGCATCATATGCATCCACATATGGAACGAAAGCTACTGTGCTCAGGTACGCGAACATCTACGGTCCAAGGTCGCATCACGGTGTGATGCACGACTTCTACTTCAAACTAAAAAGGAATCCGGATGAATTGGTCATACTTGGAAATGGAAAGCAGAGCAAATCATACCTCTTCGTGACTGATTGCATCGAGGCAACGATATCTGCACACGCAAAACAGAGAGGAACGTTCAATGTCTTCAATGTCGGAAGCGATAGGACCATGACCGTTGATGAGATAGCGAAGGATATAAGCAGTATCATGGGATTGACTCCAAAATACAAGTATACTGGTGGAAAACGCGGTTGGGTTGGGGATGTCAACAGGATGAGGCTGGATGTGAGGAAGTTGAAAAGAGCGACTGGGTGGAAGCCAACTGTTTCTATGAGGGTGGGAATTGGAGAGTATGTCAAGTGGCTCTCTACTCTTTGATCTTGAATATCCTCACAGGTGTGTTTGACTGCACTAAGTTTAAGCCGGTATTATTCTCAGGGTACACTAATTCAAACCCTTCTAACTCACCCAGGAAGAATCCCTTGTAGAAGTTTGAATCATAGGCCTTGCCCTTCCTGTCAGGAAATCCGGACACCCCATCATACCAGACATCTGGATACAATACCATATACCGCGCATAAACTCTTCCATCCATATTCACTCCTTGCGGCATCACCAAGACACCGCGGTTCACTGTTGCGTTTGATGGGTCGAAATTGTTTGGTGGGTTCGTTTGGTCGGTGTTATAGAGTACGGGAAAACGCATGCCATTGCTCTCGACTTCGGTAATACAATAGACCATTCCAAATGATGACACGGCAATCGGCATTGCGCCCCCATTGCCTTTTATTATGCATGACTCTTCCACAGTTGGTTCCGTGGGAATGAACACGGATTCAAAATCATAGACCCTATCACAATCTGATGCTGTGGGGCCCTTGGACATATCCGTCTGGTTGTTGTAAACGCATGACAGGTATTTCAACGCGCCCCATTTTCCAACAAGATCTAGGTCGAAGAGCGCATGGGTTGCGTTATGCTCAATCATGTACTGCTTGAGCCCCTCCGGACCCGCACTCACAAATGCGTTGGCAACCTCTAGATCCATGTCTGAAAACGAGTGTTCGTTTCTTGTTATGCATGGCCGGTCACCAAAAAAGTTTATCCAATGCCCATAGTCCCACCATGAGATAACGCGGTTGTTCTCTCCGACGTTATTACGCACCCAATCCATTGAATCCAGCCAGTACGCAGGTATCCTACTACAGTATATATAGTAGCTCAGCCTCCTGTCGCCCCCATCCACAAGCTCCTTGTATATCTCATCGCAGTCCGCTGGCTCAAATGTGAGTGCCGTTGGAAGCACATCTGAGAGTGGCTGTATTGACCCCCCGAACAACACGATTGCCGCTATGGATGCATAGACTATTTGTGCATGCCTCTTGTCGGCCTTCTTAAGCGATGATGAAAAGAGCGTATATATCTCACCCATCAGGGCAGCAACTGCAATGACGAGCACGAAACCGAATTGGAGTGTGTACTTGCTTTTCTGTATCCCAACATATGCTATTGGGAATATAATCATGATGAATAATATCGCAAGGTTGCTTTTCCTGAAGATGAATGCATATACTAGCCACAGGAGAGAGAGCATGAACAGGAAGGGTACATGGATTGTGCTTCCTCCAATGGATATGGTTGTCCCCGGGGCTGCGAAGTCTCCCAATATTCCAAATGACTGTCTTGCCAATGCAACGAATTCTTCTGGAGTTAGCCTATGCTCCTCCGCAACTGTCTGCATCAGGGCAGTTGTCGGCTTGGAAAAGCTGATGGCGTTCACCAGGTAACTGGAGAACATCCCAGATAACGGCGTCAGGAGGATGATGAATGCTCCGATGATGCAGATTATTAGCGCCATGTTATAACGCGTTTCCTTCCTCTTTGAGTTCATCTCGACATAGTAGAGCAACCCAATACCCATGACAGCACCAAGTATGATTAGGACCCATGTTAAACTTTGGATTAACCCTTCTGACGTAATCAAGGCGATTATATCCCAATGTAGCGAATAGCCAAGCCTCTGCAGGATATGGGAGAACACGCCGAAGGCAACCACCACCAGATTGATCTCGAAAAGGCTTTTCAATGATTCCATTTTAATATAGCGCTTAAATGTTTCAAATAGCAAATAGCCGACAAAAACCAGTGTGACCACCATCACGTATGCTGACCCTAGAATTGTTGATAGATATGCAATTCCTGCAAGAACTGCAAGCCGCCTGTCGTTCCGTCTTATTGCCATGCCATATGCAGCAAAGAAGAAGAATGAAGAGAACAGGCCCCAAGGCATTATCTCTGCCTCGCCAGCAACGGTCTTCTCGATCAATCTTGGCGTCACTGCTATGAAACCAGCTGCCAAGAGTCCGGTTACGCTCCCGTACTCCTCCTTCAGAAGCATGAACACAAAGAAGCATATCATTGCGGCGACGACTGGCGGGTACACGTTCGCTATTGTTGAGAGAAGTATGTTATCATATCCTCCCTGGCCGAATGTGTATATCTCATACCAGCCTGCTTCCAAGTAACCGGTGAGCAGTATGTTTCCATGGCCTGTTGGGTTGGGATACCAGGCAGTCCAATCAACTGTTGGAACATAGCCGAGTACCAGGAGTTGTCTTGCGATATATATGTAATAGTACGGATCGAACTCATAGAATATCGAACCTACGCTTTGTATTCTTATGAAGAACGAAAGCACTATGATGGATAGGAGTATTAGTGGGACTGCGTCCCTGCGCGGAGAGAAGAATAATTCTGGAGGAGTGAATGCATACGCTTCTGGATCCTGCCTTGAATCGTATGCGCACCAGGCGAACCCGGCAAGTGTTGTTAGTAACATGCTCCCTACCGAAAGCTCGAACGAGAATGGAATTCCCAATATGTTGGCAATGAATGATATTGTTGGGGGGATTACAAGTCCCAATGCAAAACCGAAGCACACTATTTCAAAAAAAGACAGTTTGGCTTTGCGGAGAAGTGGGTATGAGATGGCGACCCCAGGTATAATTATTGAAAGGAATATGGGTATAGCTGCCATAATAAATTCTGAAACGGCCACAGGCACTGCCTCCCTGAAAATACGTTCATAGTTCGGAGGTAAAAGTATATTAAAGTATATATGTCCCTATGAAGAGAGATTGTATGCAAGGAATCACCATCATAGGTGGGGGACCTGCCGGATGTTGCGCTGCAAGGGCAGTGTTGGCTAACGGGGGCAGGGCGACTATTTACGAAGAACATAAAAGGATAGGCTCCCCTGTCCAATGCTCCGGACTCGTTTCAAAGAAAGGACTCGACTCGATTGGTATCGACTACTCGAAAGCTGTTCTCAACCACATAAACGGGGCAGTCATACATCATGGGTCCGGCACATCCTTGAGGGTTGAGACTCCCGATACGAAGGCATTGGTCATAGATAGGGCGGAATTCGACAGCATGTGCGCTCAGGAGGCAGAATCTGAAGGGGCGAAGATTATCTTTAGTAGGAAAAACCCGTTGAGCGAAAGCGGAAGTATCGTCATTGGTGCGGATGGGGTTTTCTCAGGGACTGCCAGGGCCTTTGATTTCCCGGCATTCAGACATATCGTTTCGTGTTACCAAGTTCAGTTTTCAAATGCCGACTATGAGGAAACGCACAACGTCTCAATATACTTATCCAAAAGATTGTTTCCAGGGTTCTTTGGGTGGGTTATTCCGGTAAACAAAGATACCGTGCGGGTTGGGCTGGGCGTGTCTTTCGGAAAGAACCCGAAGGGATATTTCAATCAATTTGTCAGGGAATTGCAAAGCACTGTTCTTGAGGGAGCGAAGCAGGAGTCGTGGCTTGGTGGATGCATCCCGTTATCCCCGCGCGGTCATTGCACCAAAGGGAGAGTCATGCTTGTTGGGGATGCTGCCGGCCAGGTCAAGGCTCTCTCTGGGGGGGGCGTGTATTTCGGATGCAACTGCGCATCGATTGCAGGGAGAACAGCCGTGGTCAACCCAGACAATGTCTTCGCTTATGAGAGTGAGTGGAGAAGTAGATTCAATAGGGACCTTCAGATCCATAGGGTGATGAGGTGGGCACTCAACCTTCTCCCTGAAAGGATGACTGGGTCCCTGATGGCCGCGGGCAGGAGCCTCGGTGCGGAGCGGTTCCTTGTAAATTACGGAGATATGGACAGGCCGACAGAAATAGCTAATGCTGTGCGGAGGAGGTCAGAATCCTTCATGAGCAAACGTTTTAATATTCTATCGGCAATATTTACAAATATCTTCTAGTGATGGTAATGATTCCAGAACATATTGCAATAATCCCTGATGGGAACAGGAGATGGGCAAATGCCCATGGGAAGAGCCTTATTGAGGGGTACGTTGCAGGTATAGACAAAATAGGGAATGTGCTTGAATGGAGCAGAGACCTCGGGGTCCATTCACTCACTTTCTGGGGCCTCTCGACGGAGAACCTCACTCGAAACGAGAAGGAGTTGGATACTCTCATGCGGCTTTTTGAGATAAAATTCAGAGAAGCCATCGAGAGAAACGAATTCCACGAGCACGGCATACGCTTCAAAGTCTTCGGAAAACTGAATCTGCTCCCAAAACGAATCGCAGATTATATCCAGCAACTTGAAGAAAGCACAAAGAATTATTCAAACTACTTCGCCAATGTGCTGCTCGGTTATGGTGGGAGACAGGAACTCGTGGATGCATGCAATGCTGTGCTTGATGATTACAAAACAGGACGGATAACCCATATTGATGAAGGGAGCTTCTCACAATACCTGAGCACTGGTGGATTGACAGACCCTGACCTGATTATCAGGACATCTGGAGAAAGAAGGCTGTCGGGTTTCCTTCCATGGCACTGCGCGTATAGTGAACTCTACTTCTCCAGACAGCTTTGGCCTGATTTCAACAAGGAAGAGATGGCCAACGCCATTGAGGACTATAGTGAGAGAAAGAGGCGTTTTGGAAGATGAGAGTTGTCAATAAAACAAAAGGCTCTCTTTTGACTGACAATCCGATAATCGCTGATTCGTTTTTCTCGCGCCTCAGGGGACTCATGTTCCGGTTGAGGTTCCCCAGACCGCTTCTGTTCGTTTTTCCGAACACATCGCCAAAAAGAAACGCAATCCACTCGTTCTTCGTCTTCTTCCCTTTCGATGCAGTTTATCTGGATGGGGAGAAGATGGTTGTTGACATCTACGAGCGGGTGAGACCATTTACACATTACATCGAACCAAAATGCCCTGTAAAGTATTTACTTGAGCTGGAGGGGGGGAGTGTGAAGAAATTGGGAATAGAGGTTGAAGATAGATTGGAGTTCTAGAGACTTTCTGCCATTCTCTTCCTAAGATTCTCCATCTCGCCCTCCCCGTACTTCTTTGTTGGCCACTTTGAAACAAGCCCATCATCCTTGAACCGTGGGATTATGTGGAAGTGCATGTGTGGGACCAGTTGTTCGGCCGCTTTTCCGTTGTTCTGTATGATGTTGATCCCATCAGAGCCAGTTGTTTTTTTTATCGCACCCGCAACTTTCTTAACTGCTTTTGCGAGTTCAGCCATATCCTCCTCACTCGCCTCATGGATGCTCCCGTAGTGTTTTTTTGGAATAACCAGGGTGTGCCCCTTGCTAAGGGGGTTTATGTCCAGGAATGCGAGAGCTGTCTCATCCTCATAAACAACTGAGGATGGAATCTCCTTGCTGACTATTTTGCAGAATATGCAATCCATTCAAACACCCAACCTAGGGTTTATAACTACTGGTTTAATAGTATATATCGTATGTTGAAGAGAATACTCGAACTCATAAATCAAGGATTCTGTAGTGAAAATGAGTTGGCTGTAGAGCTTGGGATGGAACGGTCTGCCCTTGGTGGGGCGCTCGAGGAGCTGTGCATGAAGGGCTATCTGAAGATAGAGGGGGGTGGATGCCCTGGGGAGGGGGCGATGTGCGCTGCCTGCCCTGTGATGAAAGAGGATGCCAATTTGGGGAGAACATATGTGCTCACAGAAAAAGGAAAGAAACTTATTTCTTGATTCTTCAATATCAGAATGGGTGAATGGATGATAATCGAATCTGATCCTGAGATTGCAAAACTGGTAGACGCAGAGCTCGAGAGGCAGAAGAACTCGCTTGAGATGATTGCGAGCGAGAACTACTGTTCAAAAGCTGTGCTCGAGGCGCAGGGCTCGGTGCTTTCCAACAAGTATTCGGAGGGGTATCCGCATAAGAGATATTACGCTGGCAATGAATTCATTGATGATGTGGAAACGCTTGCAATCGAGAGGGCGAAGAAACTGTTCGGGGCAGAGCATGCCAATGTGCAGCCCCACGCTGGGGCAATAGCCAACATGGCGGCATACTATGCATTCCTTGAGCTCGGAGACAAGATGATGGCTTTGAGCTTGGCGCAGGGGGGGCACTTGACACATGGATCCCCAGTAAGCTTCTCAGGGAAGTGGTACGATGTATGCCATTACGAGCTTGACCCTGAGACGGACCTGCTGAACTACGATGCAATAGAGAAGCTCGCAAAACAAGAGAAGCCCAAGCTTATCCTCTGTGGTTATACTGCATACCCAAGAACCATAGATTTCAAGCGCTTTAGGGAGATTGCCGATTCTGTTGGCGCATACATGATGGCGGATATTGCCCATATTGCGGGACTTGTGGCTGGTGGGGCGCACCCGAGTCCGGTCCCATATGCGGACGTTATCACGAGCACCACGCACAAAACACTGAGAGGTCCTAGGGGGGCGTTCATACTCTGCAAAGAGGAGTACGCCAAACAGGTGAACAAAGCTGTGTTCCCTGGATTACAGGGGGGGCCGTTCGACCACGCGATTGCTGGGAAGGCAGTGTGCTTTGGGGAGGCCATGAAACCTGAGTTCAAGCAGTATGCTGCGCAGGTTGTGGAGAACGCAAAGGTGCTGTCGGATGGGTTGTTGAGTAAGGGTTACGACTTGGTCTCAGGCGGCACTGATAACCACCTCATACTTCTCGATCTGACCAAGAAGGATATGTCTGGGAAGGACGCGCAAAACGCACTTGAGAGTGCAGGGATAATCACAAATAAGAACATGGTTCCCAAAGATACGAGGTCGCCATTCGTGACAAGCGGGGTCCGGTTAGGAACCCCTGTGCTTACCACACGGGGCATGAAGGGAAGTGAGATGACTGTCGTGGCGTCGCTCATAGACCGGGTGCTCTCAGATACTCAGAACGAGGGGAACCTGAAGAGGATAAAGGAAGAGGTGAGAACGCTGTGCGAACAGTTTCCCGCCTATTCTGTTGTGAGAGATTAAGATGTCCGCTACTTTAATTGATGGAAAGGGCGTTTCCGGCAAGGTACTCGAAGAGGTAGCCTCTGAGATAAAGAGCTCTGGGTTGAAACCAAAGCTCGCGATAGTGATGGTTGGAGTGGATGACGCCTCCGGTGTGTATGTTAGGTTGAAGGAAAAGGCTTGTCAGAGGGTAGGGGTAGTAAGTACGAACCACCTGCTCCCTGAGAGTACGTCTGAGGAAGAGTTGCTCGCTCTCGTAAAGAGATTAAATGATGGACCGGATCATGGGATATTGGTTCAGCTTCCGCTCCCAACGCATATCGATGCGGATTGCGTTCTTAATGCGATAGACCCTACAAAGGATGTTGACGGCCTCCACCCCCTGAATTTAGGAAAAATGCTTTCTGGAAGGGATTGCCTGTTTCCATGCACCCCAAGAGGCATTATCAGGCTCCTTGATGAGTATGGAATTGGGATTGAAGGGAAGGAAGCCGTGGTTGTAGGCAGGAGCAATATTGTTGGGAAACCGATTGCAGTGCTGCTGACCAAACGTAACGCAACTGTAACCATGTGTCATTCAAAAACGATGGGTTTGGGAAACCATACAAAGAGCGCAGAGATACTTGTTGTTGCTATTGGAAAGGCGAGGATGATTACTGTTGACATGGTATGTGAGGGAGCGGTTGTCATAGATGTGGGCATCAATAGAATCGATGGAAAGCTCGTTGGAGATGTTGACTTCGAAAAGGTTAAGGAGAAGGCATCTTACATAACGCCTGTTCCCAGAGGGGTCGGGCCAATGACTGTGGCCATGCTCATGAAAAATACGCTTGAGGCGTGCAAGAATCAATAGGGCGGTACTATGGGTGTTTCCTATAGCGAGGCCATGGAGCAAATCTATGCTCTTGGGAAGAGGATGCCTCCGCGTCAGTACCTCAAGAGCATGGAAAAACTTCTTCTTAAACTGGGAAACCCGCAGAATGATTTTGACTCCATACTTGTGACTGGAACGAACGGAAAGGGCTCGACTGTTGCCATGACTGCCTCTGCGCTCAAGTGCTCTGGGTTGAGAACTGGCAGATACCTTTCCCCACATATCGATAGGTTCAGCGAAAGGATTTGCATGGATGATAAAGAGATACCCAAGAAACGGGTTGCTGAAGTTTATGAGACCGTTAAACAGGCGATGGAGAGTATTGGGCATGTGACGTTCTTTGAATTTGTCACAAGCATGGCATTCCAGTACTTTTCAGAGGAGGGAGCTGACTGTGCTGTCCTTGAGGTTGGATTGGGTGGAAGATTGGATGCCACGAATCTCGCTTGGTCGTCATTGGGGGCAATAACCTCTGTGGAACTGGACCATACGGGAGTTCTTGGAAAACGCCTCAGTTCGATTGCCCGTGAGAAAGCCGGGATTATAAGGCATGGGGGGAGGGTTATCACTGGAGAGGGAAAGAGGGAACCATTAGGTATCATTAGGGAAACGTGCGCTAAGAAAGATGCAGAGCTCTTAGCTGTTGGGAAGGACATTAGATACGAAACGATCAGATGTACAAATGGTGGGAATGAATACCTTGTTACTGGATTTGAGGGAACTTACAGGGTATCTCTCTCGATGCTTGGCGCACACCAAGGAGCCAATGCCTCCATTGCTGTTGGTTTGGCAGAGATGATGGGAGCCAGCCAAAACGCAATCGAGAAGGGTGTTGGTGAGGCGATTCTTCCGTGCAGACTCGAATTGGTTGGCAGGGGGCCATCTGTCCTAATGGACTGTGCACACAACCCAAATGCTGCGAGGGCGTTGGTAGCTGGACTGAGGCTCTTTCAATACAATAAATTAATCCTGGTGGTTGGGATGATGGACGATAAGGATATTGATTCTTTCCTGAAGGAACTCGGCCAGATTGCGGATGTACTCATTGTAAACCAACCGTCTGTACCGAGGGCTGCTGCAATGGAAAAACTCTTCGGGTTAGGGAAGCAATACTGTGCAAGAACAGTTGGTGCCCGGGATGTTGGGTGTTCTGTTGAAATGGCAAAGAGCCTCGCCAATAGAAAGGATTTAATATGTCTGGCTGGCTCAATCTATATGTTGGCTGAAGTCCGGGGGAAAGCCCCGGTGATAGCGCAATGAGCCTAAAGAACGATATCAGAAACCAGATGCGGGAGTTG
Organism: Microcaldota archaeon; assembly: GCA_043814255.1. Taxonomy (GTDB): domain Archaea; phylum Micrarchaeota; class Micrarchaeia; order Burarchaeales; family JAKAKT01; genus CAZYPB01. The sequence goes on along the minus strand of JBDRKD010000081.1, from coordinate 11,065 downwards.
CTTTCAGAACATCCGATTAAGGAAGCGGAGAGAAAGAGTGCATCCATCCTGGACTCCCTGCAGAACCTCAGGCAATACAAAAAGTCGGATGTTATCCTCACATACGTTTCAACAGGCGCGGAAGTCTCCACTAGGAAACTTATTCTCGATGCATTCAGATCCGGAAAACGCATAGTGGTCCCGGCAGTTAAGAAAGGTGAGACGGGAATCATGACCATACATGAAATAAGGTCATTCGAAGATCTTTGCCCGGGGCATATGAATATACCGGAGCCAAAAAAAAGGTCGCGAATCTTCCCATCATCAGAGATAGACCTCGCGGTTGTCCCTGGACTTGCTTTTGATGAACGGGGTCACAGACTTGGGAAGGGTGGAGCGTTTTTCGATAGGTTCCTGAAACACGTGGATTGTCAGAAAGTCGCGCTTGCTTTTGAGTTTCAGGTTATCGAATCTGTTCCAACCCTGCCCCACGATGTTCCGGTTGATTCCATAATAACTGAAAAGAGGATAATAAACGTTTTTAATGTTAGAATCTAAATCATATCATGATGAGGGTTAGCGTACTCGCAAGTGGTAGGGGCTCGGATTTCCAGTCGATCATTGATGGGATTTCTAAGAAAGAAATCGACGCTGAGGTTGTGCTCCTTATCTCAGACGACCCAAAGGCGAAAGCAATAGAACGGGCAAGGAAGAATGATATTCCCTATAAGGTGATATCTGTTAGCGCACATACTAATAGGCTTGACCACGACAGGGCAATAAAGGAAGCGTTGGATGATGCTGGTGTTGACCTCGTTGTCCTTGCAGGATATATGCGTATCATAAAGGACAAGAAATTCCTTGATGAGTATTGTGGGAAGATGATAAACATTCATCCGTCGCTTCTTCCTTCTTTCCCTGGGGCCCACGCACAGAAGGATGCATTTGAGCGTGGGGTCAAGATTTCTGGATATACGATACATTTTGTAGACAACAGTCTTGATGGCGGCGCCATTATTCATCAGGAGGCGGTGGATATAGCAGACTGTAAGAGCGCCGATGAGGTAGCCTCCAGGATACTGGAACGAGAACATGTTGGCCTCCCTAAGATAGTTAACTCGTTCTCTAAAGGCAGATACGTCGTGCTCGGAAAGAGGACAGAATACGCACCAAACAAACGGAGCTAGTTTTAGATGGAATTTGATGAACGGTTTGAGGAACTTACATACAAGATGTCGGGACTGTGGGGGGATCTCCATAAACGGTGGGGAGAACACTCCCTGAAAAACCTGAAGGTGTGTGGGAGAATCAGGAACTTGATTGACGAGATGGAAGCCCTTGAGAAGAGAACTGTCGAGATGGAGAACGCGGATATTGCAACAAAGATAAAATTCTCGCGCAAAGCAAAGAAATCCGGAAAGGAGTTCTGGAGGCTCGTCAGGGAGATCAACACGCTCCACGAAAAGGGCGATATGAGGGAGGATCATGCAAACCTCTTTGGGGATTCCCTGAAAAAACTGAAAGCAAGGAAATTCAACGATGCAAGGGGGGATCTCAGGCATTTTAAAACACTCGAGGATCTTTACAGGGAATTGGACAGCGTATCGGATGGGATAAGAGACCTTGGGAAGGAGATTGATTCTAGGATTAATTCCCTATCTGAAATGCTCTTGGATATGCATTCAATCGAATCATTGGATGAACTTGAAATGAAGGCTGGGGCATACGAAGAGGCCAGTATTGTCTTGAAACAGTATGACAGGTGGAGGGAGAAGCAGGTAGCCAGATTCAAGAAAACGCCTGCCGAGACGCTCATAAAGGCATGCTCGGAGGGAGTGCTCTTTGATATGGGTTTCCCAAAGCCAAAGGATGACATCTCATTTGGTGAACTTGGTGATTACCTGTCCTCATCCGGAATCGATGGGAGCCCAAAAGAGATTCTGAGGATGGCTGATCTGGATGTTAGGAACCTGAAGAAAATCATTGATGACCAACACATGTTCATGCGATTGGTGAATGAAAATGCTGATTGGTTGGAGTCAGCTGCAGAATTGGAAAGGAGTGAATTTCTGAAGTTCAATCTTGGGGATGGTGCTAGGACTGAACGGATACTCTCTGCGATAACCGCCTCTGGAGATAATGAGTTGTTGGAAGCCATGCAGAAGATGAAATCACTCCCCCGTGATGACTTTGAGGATGGGCGGGATGCAGTGCACAGCATTGAACGCGTACGTGCTGCGAAGGAGAAATACAAGGATGTTGATGTTGGTTCCATTGAATCTGAAATGGCCGCGCTGAGGAATGTTAAAGATAAAATGGACCGTGTTAGTGGGCAATACAATCAGAATACCCTTGAAAAAGGAGTATTGTATAAAAAATAACCTATTTGAGGGAATAAAAGGATAAAAAGGGATATAATGGGGCGTTTTTAAGCTAGAAAACAATTTTTATTGTTTAATATGAAAAACAAAGGTCTTTATGTCTTTTTCTCTCTTCTAATGTAGAAAAAAACTCCTTTTTTGAAAGTTGGGTTTCAGGGACTAAAAAACAAAAATTACGTCGTAAATGTCCCTGTTGTTCTGAACAAAAATGGCCATGTTTTCGGGTGGCTTCGGAGGGAGAGTCGCGTGTGGGCGTAACCTTTATATACCCTACCAGTGGTATGTCTAAGTACCATCTACCACAATAAGTAGTATGCCTGTGAGACCAATGGGGTGAATGCCAATGTCCTTCAACACAAAAATAAAGAAAATAAGAAAACGAGATGGCCGCGTTGTCGAATTCGAGTTGAGTAGGTAATAGCTGCTATTTTCAAGGCCGCGAAGGCTGTGGGCGGGACAGATATCGCCCAAGCAGAGAAACTATCGGACAGTGTGGTCATTGCAATAGAAAGGAAGTACAAGAGCTGGGAGATTCCAGGAGTGGAAGCTGTTCAGGATATTGTGGAAAAGGTACTCATAGAAGAGGGGCATGCAAAAACCGCCAAGGCATATATACTTTATAGGGACCAGCGTGCAAAGATACGTGAGAGCAAGCTTGTTATCGATTATATCGACAGAACTATCGATAACTATCTCCGCCAGAGCGACTGGAGGGTAAACGAGAATAGCAATTCTGCATATTCACTCTCAGGACTCCTTATGCACGCTGCCGGGACAGTTATTGCTAATTATACATTGAGTAACATATATCCGCCTGAGATCAGCGGTGCCCACAAAAATGGGGATATGCACATACATGACCTTTCAATGGGCATCTCTGGCTACTGCGCTGGCTGGAGCCTGAGACAGCTCGTGACTGAAGGATTCAACGGTGTACCTGGGAAAATAGACTCGGGGGCTCCAAAACACCTGAATTCTACCCTGTGGCAGATGATAAATTTCATGGGTACTCTGCAGAATGAATGGGCGGGTGCACAGGCATTTAGCTCATTTGACACATACCTTGCCCCATTCGTAAAATCGGACAGTCTCGATTATAAAAGCGTCAGACAAGCCATTCAGGGATATGTTTTCAATATGAATGTCCCGAGTAGGTGGGGTGGGCAGACGCCGTTCTCAAACCTCACGCTCGATTGGACTGTCCCGGAAGATATGGCTGATATGAGAGCGATGGTCGGAGGAAAAGAACAGGATTTCACATATGGTGACTGCGTTGACGAGATGGAACTGATAAACAGAGCATTCATAGAGGTGATGACTTCCGGAGACGCAAATGGCAGGGTGTTCACCTTTCCAATACCGACATATAACATAACAAGAGATTTTGACTGGGGTTCCGAGAACGCCAGACTGCTTTTTGATATGACTTCAAAATATGGATTGCCATACTTCCAGAACTTTGTGAACAGTTCACTTAAGCCAAGCGACGTTCGGAGTATGTGCTGCAGGCTCCAGCTGGACACCCGTGAACTCAAAAACCGAGGAGGAGGACTGTTCGGCGCTGGTGAATTGACTGGCTCTGTTGGGGTGGTGACAATAAATATGCCGCGTGTTGGTTATCTCTCGCGGGATGAGGATGAGTTCTTCGAGAGGATTGGAACCCTTATGGATTTGGCCAGCCAGTCACTTGAGCTAAAGAGGGAAGTCGTCCAGAAAAACATAGACAATGGACTTATGCCATATTCCAAACGATACATGGTCAACTTGAACAACCACTTCTCCACAATAGGGATTAACGGCATGAATGAGGCTATTCTGAACTTCATGGATGTTGGGATTGGCACACGTGAGGGACGGGCCTTTGCAATACGGACTCTTGATTACATGCGTGGTAAACTAAGGGGGTTTCAGGAAAACTTAAATGTCATGTATAACCTTGAGGCAACACCTGCTGAGGGAACCAGCTACAGGTTAGCTAAGATAGACAAGAAGAGGTACCCAGATATAAAGACCGCAAACGAGAACGCTGTTAGGAACGGAGCTGCACCATATTACACGAATTCGACGCAACTGCCTGTTGGGTACACTGACGACCTGTTCGAGGCCCTTGACCACCAGGATGAATTGCAGACCAAGTATACTGGCGGCACTGTGTTCCATGGGTTCCTAGGAGAGATGATTTCCAGCCCAGAGGCCACTGGGAAACTGGTGAAACGCATAGCATATAACTACAGGTTACCGTATTATACCCTTACCCCCACATTCAGCATATGCCCAGAGCACGGATATGTGGCAGGTAAACATTTTGAATGCCAAAAACCAAAGAACGGCGGAGCTGATACGTGCAATAGAACTTGCGAAGTATACAGCCGCGTTGTAGGGTATTTCCGGCCTGTGCAGAATTGGAACATTGGGAAAAAACAGGAGTTTTTAGATAGGAAGGAGTATGGTGAGGCCGTTTCAATGGCAAGCAAGTACGGGGCGAAAATGCTCGTGAAGTAGGCGGTTCTTTGGATATAAAAGGCATCCAGAATTCACTCATAGATTATCCTGGGAATATATGTCTGACGATATTTACAGGGGGATGCAACTACCGTTGCCCATTCTGCCATAACTCAGACCTTGTCCTAAAACCTGAGCAGATGGAGAGCATCGATATTGATGCAGTCATGCAGAAGATTAAGAACAGGGCGAATCTTGTTGATGGCATTACTGTGACTGGCGGGGAACCGCTCATAAACAAAGACCTCGGTGATTTTCTGGCTTCTGTGAAAGACGTTGGGATGAAAACAAAGCTTGATACGAATGGCTCGTTTCCAATAGAACTTGAGGGCCTTATCTCGCGGGGGGTTCTGGATTATATTGCAATGGATGTAAAGACATCCCCTGAAAAGTATTCGTTGGCCGCGGGTGTTCGTGTCGATATTGGTGCTGTAAGGGAATCTGCGGACATCATCCGTTCCTCAAAAGTTGACTATGAATTCAGGACCACCGTTGTCCCGACGCTTGTCAACGCAGAGGATATAGACTCTATTGGGAAGTGGCTCAACGGGTCAAAACGATACTACCTACAACAGTTCTCCCCAGAAGAATCCCTCTCCGCTGAATTCAGAAAGATGAAGGAGTATGGGAAATCTGAGATTATGGAATTTAAGAGAATCGCCGAGAGATACTTTTTAAATGTTGGAGTGAGAGGATTATAGAAAGAGGTGATTCTTTTGTTCCATTTGGGTAAGGTTGTTCAAGTTCTTAATGGTAAGAAAGATGAGATTTCTAGTGATGGTGAGATTCAAGCTGTGATTATGATGTGGGATGAGAACCTCATGACGATAAAGGTTCATAAGAAACTCAGGTCCAAGATAAAGGATGGAGACTTCGTCCTTGTTGATTATAGTCCTATAGAAAGGATAAACATGCCTGTCCCAAAACAGCTCATAATAAAGATCCTTAGGGGCAAAAAGGCCCTATCGCTCTGGGAGAGATATTCAGAATATCATGATAAGAAAAAAAGATCGTTGCACCGGCCTCCGACTGAAGCCCCAGGATATATAAGTTGAATTCTGGGGGGCGTGCATGGTAACAGAGTGGGACAAACTGAGTACCAAGGAAGCACTTTCGCACTTGGGTAGTTCTGAGGATGGCCTGTCCCACATCGAGATTGGCCTCAAGAAGAAGAAATACGGCCTGAATAAGCTGGAAGAAAAACACGTGACTGGCTTGAAGCTGTTTTCCAGGCAATTCAAAAGCGTCTTTGTCTGGATACTTATTCTTGCATCATTGCTATCGTTCGTTGCTGGCGAGGAACTCAACGCATGCGTCATAGCTGGGATAGTGCTTATTGTCTGCCTCCTAGGGTTCTTTCAGGAATACAAGGCAAACAAGGCTGTGGATGCGCTCAAGAAGATGCTTGACCCAAAAGTGAGGGTAATCAGAGATGGAAAAACCCAGCAGGTCCCCGCAAGCTCCCTTGTGCCTGGGGACATCATCATCTTAAGCACGGGATACAAGATTCCGGCAGACGCAAAAATAATTGAGACGGGCGGGCTGCGCGTTGATGAATCCATTGTAACTGGGGAATCTGTGGCCGTTGAAAGGACCGTTGGAGAGATACTCCTCACAGGAACGCATGTTGTCTATGGAAGATGTAAGGCTGTTGTATTCAGGACAGGAATGAACACGCACCTCGGGGAGATAGTAAAGCTCATGGATATTCCGGAGGAGGATGTTCCACTACAGGTGCAGACAAAGAACCTTACAAAGAAAATAGCTTACCTTGTTCTCACAATAAGCATCTTCACATTGATTGTTGGGATAAGTGAGGGGTATCCGTTTGTCGATACTGCGATACTCGCTGTAGCTGTCGCTGTTGCTGGAATGCCTGAGGCGCTCCCGCTGACTGTGACCATAGCGCTTGCTATTGGGATGAAAAAGATGGCATTTTACAATGCAATCCCAAAAACGATGACTGCGGTTGAAACGCTTGGCTCGGTAACCGTGATATGCACGGATAAGACTGGAACGCTCACCAAAAACCAGATGACCGTGAACAGCTTGTATGTCGATGGGGAAGGGATAAATATTTCTGGTGACGGATACTCTGTGGATGGCGAGTTCACATATTCAGGAGCGGTGATAGACCCTTTAACAAGACCTACGATGAAAAAACTTCTCCTTGCGTCTGTGCTTTGCAATAATGCTGAACTGGTCGAGAAGGAGGGCAAATGGCACATCATAGGGACTCCAACCGAGGGAGCCCTCCTTGTCGCTGCGGCAAAGGCGGATATGTGGAAGAGTGACACTAAAGATGTTCATAAGAGAGTGCTTGAGATACCGTTCACTTCGGAAGAGAAGTACATGATAACTATCAATAAGCTGGATGGGAAAGAAATCGCTTTCATCAAGGGGGCTCCGGAACGGGTCCTGAAGCATTGTGACCGCATAGAGGAAATGGGCAAGATAAGGAGAATAGAAAAACCAGATCTTGAAAGGATTATGGAGATTGACCATGATATGGCATCGGGAGCGCTAAGGATATTGGCTGTTGCGCATAAGCCCATTTCAGGAAAGGCAGACGTTTCAAATGTGAAGGACGGGTTCGTCTTCCTTGGGCTTGTTGGAATGTTCGACCCTCCAAGGAAGGGAGTTGCTGAATCAATTGCAGTGTGCAGGGACGCTGGAATAAAGGTAGTTATGATAACTGGGGATCACCCTCACACCGCGAGTGCTGTTGCCAAGAGGATTGGGCTTGGAGAGGACCCAAAGCTGATTACTGGCGACGAACTCGATGAGATGACTGACAAGGAATTATCAAAGAAGCTAAAGTCCATAACTGTTTTTGCAAGAACGCATCCACACCAGAAGCTCAGGATAGTCGAGGGGTTCAAGGAAAACGGCCACATTGTTGCCATGACTGGAGATGGGGTGAATGATGCGCCGGCCATAAAAAGCGCGCATGTTGGGATTGCTATGGGTATGGCAGGTAGTGACGTAAGTTCGGAAGCTGCAGACATTATCCTCCGGGATGATGACTTCTCGACAATAGTGAAAGCGATTGAGATGGGGCGTGGGATATATGAGAACCTGCGTAAATTCACAGGATTCTTGCTCTCTGGGAATGCTGCTGAAGTCTCCATAACCCTGGTTGCGTTCATTCTTCTCCCGCTCCTAGGGTTTGAGTTGGTTGTTCCCATCCTAGCACTTCAGATTCTGCTTATAAATCTGATAATAGACGAGATGCCTGCTATCGCACTTGGATTAGACCCTGTGCGCGGCGATGTCATGCGAAGGCCGCCAAGAAGGCCCGGTGAGCCGCTGCTGCTCAGCAGTGACCTATTCATGGTTCTTTTCACTGGCGCATATATAGCGACGCTCACGATAGCCGTGTTCATAATGCATCTGGATTGTATAGACGTTGCGCGCACGATGACTGTCACCACGCTCGTTTCATTCGAACTTTTCAATGTGTTCAACTTCCGCTCGATGAGGGAGTCTGTTGTGACTGGCGGGCTGCTCTGGAATAAATGGATGGCTATTGCTATCGGTGGGTCTGTGATCGTGCTCATGATGGTGATATACCACCCATACCTTCAGATCACGTTCCACACTGCGCCGCTTTCCGTTGCCCAGCTTGCGCTTGCGTTTGGGATAGGCATTACGGTAATACCAGTCATAGAATTGCGAAAGTTCATTGTCTCGAGAGTTCAGGGGACTCAATATTAGTTTTGCCTTCTGGCGACTGTTTGGGAGCCGTATTTCGATATCACCCTAAGCCACTCCGCAACACCCCACGCCTGTGAGAAACAGCCTCTTGGTTTCATGGAGTCTGCTTCGAAAAGCTCAGGGACTGTCCCCATCCCTGTTCCACAGACGAATTCATTCAGTGCGCTCACGACCTTCGATGCCCCCTTCTTACTATTCAATCTTGAACAGGCATCCACATAGGGGCCTATAAGCCAGCTCCAAACAGTTCCGTTGTGGTATGCACCGTCTCGTTTTCGCCTATCCCCAGAATACTGACCGCAATATCTACTATCCGAGGGGGCCAACGAACGGAGACCGTATTGTGTAAGAAGCTCATTCTCAACAACCTTGAGAACGGATTCTTCATCCTTTTTGCTGAGAAGCCTGAATGGGAGGCCCAACACAAGTATCTGGTTTGGCCTGAGTGAATCATCATCTGGGTCAAGCGTGTCATATAAATACCCCTTCTCTGGGTTCAGGAACCTCTGGAAGCTCTCCCTTACTGCCTTCGCTAGGTGGCTTGTCCCTGTTGCCAATGCCCTCTCCCCGAACCTATCCGAAAGCAGATGAATCATCTTCAATGAATTATACCAGAGTGCATTTATCTCCACTGGCTTGCCGTTCCTTGGAGTAACGGCTCTGCCATCCACGAATGCGTCCATCCATGTGAGTCCAGGACTACAGGATATAAGAAAATCGCTGTCCATCCTCAGGCCCTTTGTACCGAACCTATATGCATTGAGGATGCTCTTTATCGGATTCCACAACCTCTTCCTGAAAAAGACCTCGTCGCCTGTTTTTTTAGATACCCATAAGAAGAAACTATGAACCACAACGAGGCATCTGCAGAGTTGTAGGCTGCGCCCTTGCCGGCATCTGAGAACACATTCGGGACAAGTCCGTCGGATATACTCTGCGCAAACGTGTCCAATATGGACCTGGCGAACTCGAACCTCCCTGTTTCCAACGCTAGGCCGGGGAGGGCTATCATCGAATCCCTGCCCCAATCAGAGAACCAATGGTAGCCTGCAATTATTGTATTGGATGACGTTGACCGTCTCCTCACCAGGAACGAGTCGGCCGCATATAACAGGTGTTCGGGTACATTCCCTGTGGCAGTATTCTCGCGAATCTCCTTGAGTCTCAGTAGCTCCAACGTATACAAATGTTCTGGAGTGTTGTCCAGGATAGTTCCATCTGTGGCCACCATGTTTACTATCATTGAATCATCAATTGTTGCGCGGAAGACCCCGGGACAGAAGTGGTTGTCTGTGTTCCCTTCACCCCTGAATGTTTCAAAATCATATGTCATGTTTTCATACCATCTCTCATCTGGAGAGAATGTGCAGTGGTCGGATTCAAGGAGGATGGACGTTATGCCGTCGTTCTTTATAGAAGTTCTGCTTCTGGCAGCGACCTGTGAGAAATCAATCTTATGAAGAGTATTGCTGTGGAAGTCCCTGTCGTTAACAAGAGGCACTATTGATAGCTCCATCCCTTCATCACAAGAGATCTCGTATCTCACTATGGTTGTGTTCTGGCCGTGAACCATAAACGCTGTCTTCTTCACCTTTGCATTTCCGGCAATATATTCGAATGTCGGCAGGGGACTCAACGAGAACGACGCCTGCTGCTCGTAACCACGTGGGTATATTGTGTCGTTAGAGTACCTGTTTGTTGATAGTGGATACTCCTTGCCCCCTATCTTCACTGTCTCCTCAAATTTTGAGAGAAGAAGCCTTCGTTCAACTGGGGGGTTCTTTGATGCCACTAGGAGACCGTGGTACTTGCGCGTGTTGGCCCCCAGAATTGAAGACGACGCATATCCGCCTATTCCATTTGTAACAAGCCATTCCTGGTTCCACGCGTTCCCATAAGTCAGCATTTCTCCAGTAACAGAACGCATGAAGAACTCTCTCACGCTGGTTTTTTAAACTGATGTGTCCTTCGTTCCTCGGGGCTTCGAGGGGAAAAGTATATATATCTAACTACCGATAGAACTTCGAGGTGAAGCTCATGGGAAGAAGAGTTGGTAAGGAAAAAATTGTAAGGGAAAGCGGATATCTTTATTACGTAGGAAAAGACGGATGTGTCTGGAGAGCCCCCATGAAGAGGAACAAGAGGGGTACCAAGAAGAAAATTGGAACTGAGAAGATTGAGAAGAAGTCTGGCTACATGTACTACCTTGATAAGGCAGGGTTTGTGGCCGAGGCGAAGATGAAGAACGCTTAAGTTCTCTCTTCCCCTTTTCTTATTTTTTTATTAGCTTGCTCCTGCATTTGCTTTCTCTTAAGCCACTTCATGGGCCAATCGTCTTTATCATGCTCTGCAACATGCATCACAACATCAACAACTGTTTTGAGTAAAAGGAAGAGCGCCAAGACGGCTGCGCCCACCTCCTCGAGGCCAATAATCATTCCCACAAGGAATAACATGCCTCCAAAGATTATCGTCATGTGTATCGG
>JBDRKD010000080.1:0-2018 GCA_043814255.1 Microcaldota archaeon | reverse complement strand
CTCACCAGCATTCTTATTATTCAACCCGTCTAGATGTGCGTTCAGCATGGAACGCGAGCTGACTGTCGAGACATACACATCATACAGCCCAAAGGCCAAATCCAGCCAATCCCTGTCCACAAACACATCCTGTATCTTATCGAATGGGATGATGAGCTCCCGTGAGCCGAACACGCCCTTTTTCACAATGAGGACATCGTCATTCACATCATAGAAATAGTTCTTGTAGTAATAGCATTCGTAAACGTATTTTACAATGCATATTATTGAGAGTGCTATGAAGAGCGCTCCGGCTAACCACAATGTGTTTGGGGCAAAGAACAGTATTGCGCCGGATATTATGATTAATGATATCGTTGAGTAAATGATCCACCACAGTGTCTTCTTTAATGGCTTCACAGTCTCGAGAGGCAGTTTTGAGACGAGCGGGTTCCTTCCAATCCCATGTAGAGAGATACCCATCTGGGACAGGATTGTTTTTTTCAACTCCTCTGCATCCTTTTCATCCAAATCAGGGACCGTTTCATTCTGTGTTGACATCGAACCTATTCTCTGGTTCTTCCCTGAGCCGATAAGCTCCTTTGAACCTGTCTCAAGCTTGAGTGTTGCGAGCTTCGCAAAGCTCTGCGTGAAGCTTATCCTCTTCTCAATATCCTGTATCTTGTTGTAGTTTATCTGCTTCTTCACTATGTTCAGGATTCCTGTTTTGATGCGTATGAAATCGGATGTGACCCTATAATCGTAGGAGATGGAGCGTATGAATGCAAACAGATAGCTATTCGCCGTAATCAGGCCAGATATGGCCAGCACTCCGAGTATGAGGATTGCGATGAGTGCCACGTTGCCCACAGCAACAAGAATCACAAGTGCAATCAGCACTAGCGGGAGCAAGTACAACACGCTGAAAATGGAAGAGTAGAGGGCGCCTTTGTAGAACCTGTTCTTATACAGCATCTCCCTCCCTTCAATTAATGGTTTCTCTTTGGCATCAACTTCCATCTCCAATGAAACAACAGGTTCTCCCTTTTTCTCTTCAGCTTTCTGGCTTGCTTTCTTTGCCAGATCTATCACTTCCTTCCGAAGCTTTGGCGCCCCGGCTGCATCGATATATGGCATGAGGGCTGCGGTTGTCGATGTTCCTGTCATCGTCTTTATGGATAGCGTCTTCAGCCCAAGTATCCTGTCCAGGAAGCTTGCAATCTCCTCAACATCCTGTATGTTCCTATACAGGAACAGGTTCTCACTTCGATTTATGAACCCCCTTCTCACAAACACCCCATTCTCCCTGAGTTCGTACCTCAGTACACTAAAATCCAGATATGCCCATACAATCCCAGGGACAAAGAAGAGCAATGCAAAAGGACCTATGAACATGGACGCAATAAGAAGCCCTGTGAACGCTCCCAATATAATTGAAAGAAGCCCCATCTTGCTGGGGGATAGGGATTTCAGTACTCTGCTGCTTGCTTCCGCTTCCTCCTTTGTGAATGCGCTCATCAGGATTTTTCTCATCTCCCTTGCATTCTCCTCGCTCACCCCGTCTATATGCGCCTCTGCTCCGGACGTGCCTGTTGCACTCGAAACATGGAGGTTCCACAGGCCAAAAACCCTATCAAAGAAATCCTGGTCCAAGTAGACATCCTGCACTTTCTCAGGGGGGACGATAACCTTGTGTGTACCGAACACGCCCTTGCTTGTAACCATTCCCTCATCAGTAAGATCGTAGAAATAGCTCTTGAAATATTGGAGGTGATACCAATACACAACGGCAGATAACGGGAGGATAAACAGGATGAACAAGAGGAAGAAAAGTGGGTTCACCAAGGATGCCGCGATTGCCAGAACACCGAGTATCAGGAATGGGAAAATCATCCAGTTGACAGTCTTCTTGAGTATCTTCTCCCATTTCAATGGGTATTTTTGAACGAGCGTTTCAGTCGACAACCTTCCTCACCTTCTTTATTCTCTCGAACAGCGACGATTTCAGTTTTTCAGCATTTTCCTTCCCAAGTCCGGTA
>JBDRKD010000079.1:0-10279 GCA_043814255.1 Microcaldota archaeon | reverse complement strand
AGGAGAGGGTGAAGGATCACAGGGGTATTCCAGAGGGAGTATTCGCAAGAAATGAGAAATTCTGGCTTTGTGTGGATTGTGGGAAAGTGTATTGGGAAGGTTCCCATTGGAAGAGAATAAAGAAAAGTGTTGATAGGATAAGAGAGCTCAGCTTATGAGTCCTACATCTGTAATCTCTGCCTGAGACACGCCAGGTATCTTCTTAATCCTTTCTTCTATATCGCCCATTCCTTCCTTGTCTTCCCGAATAATGGTCACTTTGAGGGCTTTGAAACCAAACGCCACCGGCTCCTCATCTATACGAGCTGGTTTTATCTGTTCCTCAATCGCCTTCTTGATATCTTCAAACTTCTCCATGTCTTCAGGAAAAACTTTTAGAAGCGCTGCAACCTTTCCCAAAAGAATCACCTCAAATTAAGGTCCTTCGAAGCCGCATTTTTTGCATTGGTATTTGTTCCTGTTCTCTCTGCAAGGATAACATCTGATTATAGCATCCTGATTGCAGCTTGGGCACAAGAATTCAACATATTCCTTTGTCTGCCTCCCACATGAGGAACAATTCTTCAAAGCCATGTTATCACCATTAATAAATACTAGGGCTACATATATAACCTGAAAAGTTAAAAACCCTTTATTGCCCCCATAGTCTAGCTTGGATAGGATACAAGCTTGCGGAGCTTGAGACCCGCGTTCGAATGAAATGCTTTTCTTTTAGAAAAAAAAGCAAGTGTGTTCCACCATGGGTTCGGAAATCGCGGTGGGGGCGTTTTATTTTTATAAGAACTCCTTATTGGTTCCTAGATTTTATTTTCTTCAGCGAGCCTTCAAGCTTGTTCTTATAGTATAGCCCAAGAACCAACAGTACGCTCCCGCCAATCATCAGGCCGGCCCCTTCTGTTGATAGGAGCGAGTCGATGTACGCGCTTATTCCCAATATAAGGACAATTGCTCCGGATGCAAAAAAGAGGCTGCTGTACACTATGGGGGGCACAATCTCCTTTATGGTGAGTATGCTTTTCTGCGTTATTTCCTCCACTTTCAAATTGACCCTGGCAGCTGTCTCATCAACCACCTTGTCAACATATCTCTTTGAGATAGCTCCCATTATGAGATCCTTAAACCTGCCAATCATCTCAGCCCCTCCTAGCAAGAATGACTCCAAGAGCAACACCTGCGGTGAATGCAAATGCTGTGTATAGGAGCGGCTTCTGTTTTATCTCCTGCTCTATCTCCTTTATGTCGATGTCTTCCTTCAACCTATCCCTTATCTCATCAACGCCGAATCTCTCCTCTAGCTCTCTCTCGATTTTCATGACCCGGGCTATCCTCATTTCAACTTCCTTCTGTTTCCTCAAAAGACCTTCCCTCATGACCTCTTCCTTACTGCGCAGTCCTTCCTCCAATAATTCCTTATTGAATTTGAAATCGACTATGTTCCCTTTCTTTTTTGTTGTTTCTTTCTTAGCCATAAGAATCACCCACCCATATAGGAATCAACACTCTTATTTAAAATACCTATCTCGAGAAGTGTTTTAAAGATTATTAGTAATGTCTTGATGGGGGGATATTATGGCAAGATACGCAGTATTTGTTACAATGTTACTAGTTGGACTGTTGATTTTCGGTTGCCAGGAGATGATAGATGCAGGAGAGAAGGATTACTCGGCGAAAGACGTGGAGCAGAAGGGTGACACAAAGGAAGAGAAGAAAGACGAGAAACCTGAGGAGAAGAAACCAGAACCTCCAAAAGCCCTTTGCGGGGACGGGAAAACAGAGGGTGCGGAGGAATGCGATATCGGTGGGAACAAGACCGCCATTTTCAGGGATACCTGTCCTTCTGGAAAAACATGCATGGATTGCAAATGCATCTCAAGGCCAATATCTCCGAGGTGTGGAGATGGATATATCTCCGATTCGTCACATGGGGGAGAAGAGGAATGCGACCTTGGGGGAACTAGGTATTCCCCGGATGATGATGGGGACGGGATTCCAGATACATACCCTGATGCATGCCCCCAACCAAAGGAATGTATTAGTTGTAAGTGTCAGACCCCAACTCCAGATGTGCTTGAGGACTGCAACGGAGACAACACACCCCCCGAGGTGTTAAGGAGATATTCATTCATAAAAGGAATAAACACTGATTTCTCACAGAGAAAATGGGCAGATTGGGGAAACAACTGGTGCGCTCCAACGTCCGCTTCATACAGCTTCAGGTATTGGTTCGGAAGAGGGTTCACCAATTTCCTTGACCAATACAAGGAGAATGCTACAAAGAAGGCTCGAGCAGATCAGAACAGTGATGGAGTGGTTACTGAGGGAGAGGCAACAGAGGAGATGGCAGACGAACTAGGACACCTTATGGAAACAGATCCAGATGATGGAACATATCTGAGCAAATTCGTAAAAGGACTTGAGAAGTTCATAAACCAGAGCGGATACGCAGGACAGTTCGTTGTAAAGAAGTACGGGAAGCCGTTCGGGAACGCAACTGGCCCTACATTCGGGGACTACCGCAAAGAACTTGAGGCGTGCGAGGATGTCCTTGTTGGTATAAAGTACCCCTCACCTCCTGGAGGGGGGCATGCGATGGTAGGAAAATCAAGTAATGCTATTGCAAATGCAGATGGTAGCCATAACATAAGCCTGCTTGACCCATGGACAGGTGCGGAGTACCACACAAAGATGTGGCCCAATGGAACTGTCTGGTATAATGGGCAGAACGTTACAATGTACAGGATGGTCGCTGTCTCGCCAGTTGAAGCGGCGATTACAACTTGTGGGGATATGAGCCTCCAGCAGCCGAACTCCCAGGGAGTATTCGAGGAGTGTGAGAAGGGAGTGGACATCTGCCCTGTGGGAAGCTCCTGTAATTATGATACGTGTAAGTGCATATACGAATCAATAGAGACCTCCTGTGGAGACGGGAGCATCCAATGGCCGAATTCCGATGGCGTTTACGAGGAGTGCGAAGTTGGGGTGGACAATTGCCCCAGCGGGATGGTATGCGACACCAAGGAGTGTGCATGCATGCCGGAATGCGGCGATGGGATATGCGCAACTGGTGAAACCTACTACAACTGCCCTGAGGACTGCGGTCCTGTGTGTGACGATGGGATATGCCAGTCAGAGGAGGACTACGTAACCTGCCCTGAGGACTGCGACGCACCCGTTATCTGCGGAGATGGGGTGAAGGCAGGATACGAGGAGTGCGAGACAGGGGTCTCGTGCCCGGGGGGGCAGGTGTGCGACTTAGAGACGTGCCTGTGCAACACACCCATGCCTGTGTGCGGAAACGGGGAGCTGGAGGGATACGAGGAGTGCGAGACAGGGATACCTTGCTCAGGTCAAGAGGAATGCAACCTACAGACGTGCTTGTGTGAGATTCCTGACAGGGACCATGATGGGTATCCAGACTACTCGGACAACTGTCCTGACACCCCGAATGACCAGGGAGATATGGATCTTGATGGGATTGGAGATGCATGCGATCCTGTGCCTGTAGACTGCGATACATACTGTATAGGTGAGGGATATTCAGAGCTGCTTGGAGAGGGTTCAACGGTTGATGGAACGTGGTGCGCGGATCATGCGTGGGATGGGGTTACAACTCCAGATTGCATGACTACCTGCGTAAATATCTACACGGGAAGCTGGACGTTCGGAAACAACTATTATGCATGCTGTTGCAGGCAAGTGGATAGATATGCGTGCACCGACTGTCCTGGCGAGAATCCGCAGTGCCCAGATTGCCCGTAAGGTAATCAGAACTGGTCTCCGATGAAGTCGACAAGCAGGTGGAACAGGTAGCCTCCGCCTGCTGCGGCACCCAAAACAAGGGCCTCTGTGCGAGGGGATGATATACCCACCAGTGCAAACAGGGATATTCCAAAAAACAAGGCTGCTTTTAGTGAGTGGAGTTTCCCCCTATGCCTTGGGATTATAATTGTTAGTAGGTGAGTCACTACAAGCGAAGCAAAACACGATGATGGTATTGCAACCACTAGGCAGGTAACGCTATCAGTGCATGTTGGAACGAACATGAAAAACAGTATGATGAATGCCACGAACAGGATGATGGATACAGATAATGTGGCTGCTCTTCTAGGTATTGATTTTGGATGATCGACATCTGGAGCGAACGAACCTAGAAAAAACATCAATGATACCCATATCGCCAAATCAACTTGTCGGATGAATAATGAGAAGGAGATTGCGACCAGGAGGGAGAGCGCAAAGTGTTCGGCAAACCCCGTTTTCACAGCAATCATTCTCCAAATGCCCTCAGAAACTCGTAGACCATTTTCCCAAGTGTCGGCAAGTAATAACCCCCCTCCAGAACAGCAAATGTTGGTATATTGCATTTCATTATGGCCTTTCCGAGTTCATGGTATATGGATGCGTCGGATATCCTGAGCCTGCTCCCCATCGGATCCATGCCATATGTATCAAAGCCTGCACTCACCCCAATGATGTCTGGTTTGTGGGAATCAAACGCATCCTTGAGATTGATCTCAAAACTCCGCATGTATTCGTTCTCGGTGATTCCTTCTTTCAGCACGATGTTACGCATGTGTGAATTACCCTCTGATTCAAAGCCTGTTCCGGGGTAGGTGGTTCCCGGATCCTGATGAAAGGAGAGGTAGAATACGCTGGGGTCATCTTCGAATATATCAAAAGTGCCGTTCCCGTGATGAAGGTCAAAATCGACTATTAACGCACGCTTTGCCTTCCCAGATAATTGCATCTTTCTCACAGCGTATGCAATGTTGTTTATGTAACAGAATCCAGCAAATGAATTCTTTCCAGCGTGGTGACCGGGTGGGCGGATGTTGGCATACGCGAACCTGTCCTTGGAGAGTAACGCCGCATCGTATGCCGCACCAGCTGCAAGCCTTGCGATATCGTATGTTTCGTTTGAAAATACATTATCTGGGAATGCCCTCTGGAGCTTTGATAGGTTTTCAAGTGTTTTGAGATATCCCTTATCATGAATTATAGACAGGTCCCCTTCTGACGCAGGGGATGGTTCTATGATCTCGATTTTCATATGTGCTTTTAGTTCCTTTAGGATTACTTCCAACCTGGCAGGGCATTCTGGATGTGTCTTCCCAAGCGAATGCCTCAAGAATATGGGGGAATAGACTATGTTCATTCAAAACGCCTGGGAAAGGGGTTATACGAAAATGTTTTTATAGTGTCCTACGTAAGCTTTTGTTATGAGGAGACTGTTACTACTGTGCATATTCATCGCACTGATTGGATTTGTGAGTGCTGAATGGGTTGAGAGACTGAGAGTGCAAGCTGTTGATTATAACATGAACCCGATTTCAGATGTCAGCGTTACTGTGAACTATCAGAAGAACCTTGCTGCTGGAAAGGACGGGACTGCTTCTGGGAAAACAAACGAGAAAGGCATATGTGAATTGGACTTGCGAAATTTTGTCCCATCTTATTTGGAAGGCGAAACTAAGGAATACACAATCACGGTAGTGGCGCCGTATGGACTTGGAGGGGATACGAGAAAAACAAAATACGGTGATAATCGGCTGGAAGGGGTCCATCTGGAGCAGTTTCTGTTCAATACCACAGCGGCAAGACTTACAATAAGGGTAAAGGACCAACAGGGCGTGCCTGTTCCGGACGCTGCGGTTACTATCACCGGCCTCTCGCACCTTACAGACGAGGAGGGGATTACAAAATTCAGCATGCCTGTTTCGATATATGGCATACTGGTTTCTAAGGATGGATTCACTGCTACGGAAAGCATTGACTTCAAGGAGGATATGACTGTTGACTTACAGTTGCTGATATATGACAATACACTCAAGGTCACTGTAGTCGATGAATATGGTGTCGTGGTTGTCGGAGCAGAATTGTTCTTCGAAGGGGTTGATTTGGAGACCAACAAGTCTGGCGAAGCAACGTTCACTGGGATAAAGGTGTCGAAAGGAACGCTTATTGCTAGATATGAGGGGCTAGAGAGAAGTACAGACATAGAATTCTATGATGAAGTGTTTAGCAAAACAATTGTGTTCCCATCGTCTCCGCTGAGTATAGAGGATATTGTTATAGAAACCCTAAGCCCACACGAGGACAACTGCACAATAGCGCTCAGCTGTAGGGCAAAGGACGAGCGGGTCGCTCTTTCTAAGATAGTCGTAAACCTCATCTATTCGAAGAACGGGGGGGAATGGAACTCCATCTCTCAACAGAGTGAACTCGGAATTTTTGGATTTACTGTCCCTTGCGAGGCGCCGCTTGAGTTCTCATACATGTTCACAGCATCCAATGAATACGGATCGATGGAGACTGCAGTGTATAATATGAGCCTCAAGAAACCGGCCGAATGTGATGAGGGAGATATTAAAACATGCATCACTTCTGACGGATGCCCTGGAAAGAGAACATGTGTTTCTGGTGCATGGGGAAGTTGCGCAGATGTCCTTGATGACGGATGCCCATTGATAATTATTGATGGTCAGAACAACAGCAATTCCACTGATTTCTTCTCAAGCCTTTTCACAATATCTCTGCCGAAGGGACTGGATGTTGCGCTAGTTGCATTGATACTTCTCGGAAGCCTTGTGCTTATAGGGGCTCTCGGCATCCTGGCCATGACGCAGAGAGATAAATTAGAGGGTCTGATTTATGGACTTAAGAACACTGCTCAGGCAGTTAGGTCATTGAATAAGACCCTTGATAAGGCAGACAAAGAGTATAAACGCGAAGAGGTTTCTAAGGAATACGTAAAAGAGGGAAAACCAGACGACTTCTTTGGGTTGGACGACAAGTGATTATTTCAGCCTTATCGCATCGAGGTTCATTGGGGCCCTAGACTCTATGTGCGCTATCCTGTGGATTGTTCTTGCCAAGTCCTCACATTTGCTCTCTTCCCCATGCCCGGTAAAAATGCGCTCTGGCACCGGCTTTAGGTTCCTTATGAAACTAATGAGTTGGTGCCTATCACTGTGCCCACTGAATCCTTCGACTGTTTGGACTTCCATTGCTACCTTTAGTGTATCAAGTTTCCCATTGTCTCCGAGCATCGGGACCTCCTTCCCTCCCCTCTGTATCTTTCTTCCGAGAGAGAGGACGGATTGATATCCAACAAATAGTAGAAGATTCTTCGGGTTCTCGCACATCATCTTAAGGTATTCGACGGATGGACCCCCAGACAGCATGCCTGAAGGCGCAAGGATTACACATGGATCCCCTTCCACGATACTATTGCGATTTTTCTTCACAATCTCGAATATCTTTGACTCGAAAGGACTGTTGTTCGATAGGATCCTCCTCTGGACGTTCGACCGCAAGTATTCAGGGTATGCGGTGTGTATTGCTGATGCCTCAAGAATCATGCCATCCAAGTATACTGTGGAGTTGAAATTTGGGTTTCTCTGGGCAAATTCCTCCAGCACAAGCATTATCTCCTGTGACCTTCCGACTGAGAATACGGGGATTAGAACCTTTCCCTTCCTCTCAATGGTATTTGCAATCGCCCTTGTAAGACGCTTCTCTATCTCAATCCTCGGAGGCATTACGTCCTCCCGGCCACCATACGTGCTTTCAATGAACATTGTTTCTACACGTGGGAACAGGATATCTGCCGGAGCGAGAAGGCGAGAGTGGCCATATTTCATATCTCCAGTACACACCAGATTATGGAGGCCTTCTCCAATGTGCAGGTGCACCTGGGCGCTTCCGAGTATATGCCCTGCGTTGTGGAATGTGAGTTTTATCTCTGGGGAGATGTCTGTAACCTCGCCATAATCCCGGACTATCGTATTGCTAAGTGCCTTGCGTATGTGTTTATCCAGATATGGGGCTTTCTTACCGGATTTGTTTACAACTTCGACGTAGTCAGACTGGAGCAACACCATCAAATCCCTTGTTGGTGATGTACTGTATACTGGGCCATCATAGCCATAAGCAAATAGGTATGGGATGAAACCAGAATGATCAAGGTGGGCATGTGTTACTATGACTGCATCAAGCTCATCAAGTGCAAGGTTCATGGCAGTCAGATATGGGAACCCCTTCGACGCATCAGAGGTCTCTGCGGTGACCCCACAATCTATGAGAAGCTTGTTGTTTGGTGTTTGTACAAGAAGACACGAGCGCCCGACCTCACGGAAACCACCCAATGCAGTGACTTTGACCCAGTCGCTTTTGGTGATTGGGGCACATATTTTCTTCCCAAGACTGCTAAGGAATTTGTGTCGTTTGACTGCCTGTTTGAGTTGTGACGCGCGGATGCCCTTGATTGTCTCTGAAGGCATTGTCGGTGTCCTGAGTATCTTCGGCGCCCATTTCGTCTCTAATATGATGTTCTTCAGTGTTGAGCCGCCTTTCCCTATAACAAGACCCGGCTTTAGGGATTCTATAACAACTTCTGAAAAAGCTGGGTTAAAGCTTATCTTATCTACTCCCGCTTCCTGTGGGATTATCCTGTTTATTGCCTCAAGGGCCTCGGTGATGGGCATAAGCGAATCCTGCGTGCTCCTCACAATAATGCGTTTCCTGAGCACCCCTGCTATCTTCCGTATAAGATTATCGTCCTTGTAGAACTCCTCTGTATTAGTCATATAAATGACGACATCCGGCCCCTCAAATTCAACTTTGCTGAAGCCGCATTCAGCAGGCAACATTATCCCTATCTTTTTCTGTATTTCATTTGAGTTATTCGTAAAAATCGCCTCTTAAACCCAGAATCAGGGTTACTTGTCAAGGTTTCGTACATCTAACGAACCTGGTCCAATAGTTTCTTAATCTCTTCTTTCTTGTGTTTCCTAACACTTGTCTTGGTTATGGTAACCAAATCGACTCCGTCCCCACTGGCACAGTCGCGTTTCATGGCAACACCGACTGCTCTGAGTCCTAGTTTAAGATTGTCCTTCACAGGCTTGTTTGGAACATATTCGTCCTCAAGTAATCCATACGCTATGGGGGAGCCGCTGCCCGTAGAAACAACTGTCTCCTCAGTAACGCCACCTATTGGGTCGAGATTGAAAATCTTTGGGGAGTCATCTACTCCACCAACGAGAAGTTGGACGTAGAATGGAAATACTTTGTATTGAAACATCAGGTTTGAGAGAATGCTTGCCGCTGAAGTCACAGACATCGGTTTTCCACTCCTGAGTTTGTAGAGCTGAATCTCCGCACGTATGATGCGGGTGAGTGCTTGGGCATCTGCGACGCTACCTGCGATTGTCATGGCCATCGCGTCATCAATTTTGGAAATCTTGTTCACTTCCCTGTTGGCTATAAAATATCCCATTGTTGCCCGCTTATCTGCAGCGAACACCACGCCATCTGAACAGACTAACCCAACAGTTGTCGTGCCCTTTAGAATAGCATCCTTGTCCATTCCTGATCACCCTTAAATCTTACAAGCACGTGAAACCACACGCATAAAAAGTTCTACAATTGGTTTATGTACACATATAATTATTTAAGTGTTGTGTTGGGGTTTGTTAGACGCAACGTATTATTTCCAACCTTATCTTATCCCCGTTCCCACTTACTTCGCTCACTCTTTTGGCAACTGTCTTTTCACCAATCAATTCGAGCCATGGAACGAAATGTTTTCTAGCTGTGTGATAAAGAAGACTCTCGATTGGAACGCATTTAACTTGCCTTATAAACTCTACGATGTTCTTGGCTCTTCCAACCTCTCCGCCATCAGGCATCATGAAAACAAAGCCCTGGCCCTCTGGACAATTCCTTATGTTTTTTGTTGGTGAGGACTTAGCTTTTTTCTTTTTTCTTGACATATACACCTACCCATTAAACCTATCAAAAGTAGCATATAAATGAAAATATATGTTTATAAACCTTCCAGTTGTGGGGATATGACGATTACTCTCTTTTGAGTTGGACTATCGACTGCCTTGCAATCACATACATTGCATGGGACCATGCCAATGGAACCGCCCATCTCGGGTTGAAATCTTCATCTATCTGCTCTGGAAGAAATCCGTATTCGTTGGAGGATTTCCTCACTAGATGGAGGAATTCCTCGGCCCTCTTTACATTGCCTATTGATGAATAATACCACGAGAGCCAGGCAGTACACAGTGGCCATACTCCCCCTTCCTTTGGGTATTTATCCTCCTGATACCTATTCATCCCAACTTTGCAGAGGAGTGCCTCCTCGAGGTTTTTGACAGTCCTACGCATGCGCGGGTCCTTGGGGTTGACAATCCCGAATGGAACAGCTGCCCCGAGGATACTAGAATCTGGTGTTTGGTCTTGCTTATCATCATCGATGCTCCTG
>JBDRKD010000078.1:0-15228 GCA_043814255.1 Microcaldota archaeon | reverse complement strand
GGAACACCAACCATCGGGGGACAGATACTTCCTGCCACCACAATTGGGCATACGTCGGCAGAGGATTTAACACCTCCTATAACCATACTGGCGGTTTGTCAGGGTGACGTCTTACCATTCGACTACAGGCCCAGCGGAAGTATTTTGGGATAAAGCTTTTTTAAATCCTTTTCGTCCCAATCATTCTCCTATGCGGGGGTGACAGAGTCTGGTCAAATGTGCAGGGCTTAGGACCCTGTGCCTTTAGTGGCTGCGTGGGTTCAAGCTTTTTCTTTCTCTTTGCGGAGAAATAAAAACCTTGGAAAAAGAAAGAGACGCCTAAAACGACTCGTCCAAGAAGCTGCCCAAAAATCCCATCCCCCGCATTTTTCCTTACGAGGTGTGATTGAGTGGATGCGATCCTTGTCCATGGGGCTTATGGAAACCCGGAAGAGAACTGGTTTCCGTGGTTGAAACGGGAACTTGAGAAGCTTGGTTTCAACGTGTTCGTCCCGGAGTTTCCAACTCCTGGGAACCAGAATCTTGAGAACTGGCTTAGGGTTTTCGAAGAATACAGGCGACATCTCGGGCCCGATACAATACTGGTTGGACATAGTCTTGGGCCTGCATTCATTTTACATGTTCTCGAAAAATTTGACAGGCCAATATGGGGAGCGTTTTTTGTTGCAGGCTTCATTAGTGAAATAGGGAACCCAGATTTTGATGGAATAAACAGAACATTCTACCAAAGAACCGATTTTAGCAAAGTAAAGGAGAATTGCAGGTCATTCTTTGTCTTCTATTCCGACAACGACCCGTATGTGCGGGAGGAAAAATCCATGGAACTCGCGACATCCTTGGACGTTAAGCCAATGGCGATTAAAGACGCGGGCCATTTCAATGGCAAAAACATTTCCCGTTTTACTGGAAAAAATAAAGCAGTTAATCGGATTTTCTCCAGGCGGCGAATAGGAACAACACACTCATTATGAACAGACTGGTTCTGCAGGGCTCGTAGCTCTCATGCCCCCAAGAAACAGTTGCTCTGGAAGGCACGTTAAGGTCCTCTACCGATGAGTATTCCGTCCCATATCCGTCATACCACACAGTTTTTATGCTATAGGTTCCCGCCACAAGCCCTATTGTTCCTTCTCCACTGGTCAGTGGAGTAATCTCCCCGTCTAGATATATTATTATGTTAATGGGGTCACCTGTTTTCAAGAGGGAGAAAGTGACATTGGTTATCCTTTCACCTTTAGAGAAACTCGTTAGAACATCAACATGTGGTTTTGGGTCAACAGTTACAGTGACCTTTCTTTCCATATCAATCCCTTCGCCATTAACTCCTATTATGATGATGTCTGTTCCTGCCTTCACCCCAGAGAAAGTGAACTTGAATTCCTCTTTCTCAGAGAGTTTCAATTGCATCGAGTGTTTGTCCAAACCGTACTCCACTGCCAATCCAATGTTGCGGGAGTATTTAGAATTGCTTCTGAGGACAAAGGAGAGGTCAATATCCCCTCCTTCAATAAGGTTCTCTGAGACAGATATCTCCTCAATGGATACTTCCTTGGTGTTGACGACGTCATACCTCAATCGCTCAACACCCCCATAATTAGAGAAAACCCAAACAGTTTTCCTTCCAAGAGATTCTGGAGAAAGCGTTATGCTTCTAGCAACAGAGGAGGCGGAAAATACATACATCTCATCATCAGCGATAATGCTTATCTCAGCCCCTGGAGGATAGTTGGATGCGGAGAAGAATACTGTCTGCCTTTCTCCAAGTTCCACGGAGCTCTTCTCAAGCCACGCCCTGAGATGGACCTTCTGGACGTTCTGCAACATCGTTATGCTTTTACTGCTCTCTGCGAGATACTGGGAGTTCAGGACCATTGGGCATTTGTATGAATACCCACCAGACAGCGTATCGGGCGCCTTAACAAGCCAAACGACAATTCTTTCCTCTCCAGGTTCAAGGATTGAGAATCGCTCTGGCTCTTCAATTATGAGCGAGCCCACACCCGAACAGGTGACCAGATTTAAGTCCACAACCCTATAATCATTGGACATCACTTTTGCATACACTACAGTCTCTTCACCAAATTCTATCTGGCTGGCACCACTCTTTAGAATATATGTGTCGTCAGGAGCAGTCGACTGTGATTTTTTTACAGTTACCTCTTTTATGGCAGAACCGAGAGTCCCGCTTCCCATCCATTCAAGCTTCGATCCCTGGCTCATATAAACAAACACATTATTCTCCGGTTTGTGCGAAGCCATTGAAAATACATGTATATGTGTTGCATCGAGGTGTCCAGCCTCCATCCACGTTGGGTCGAATGGCACCCATTCGCCAATATATGCCTCCGCCCACGCATGGCCCATCCACCCGCTATCTTTAGTATACGAATAGCCCGAGATATACCTGCTCGGGATTCCAATCGATCTCGCCATTGCTATGAAGAGCGTAGTGTATTCGGCGCAAACCCCTCGTCTTTTGGAGAACGTCCATATTGCATCCTTTTCTTTTCCAGAAAGCGATTCATCATAAGTTATATGTTCATGGACCCATATGGCGATTTTCGCTAGTTTCTCGAATTGATTAGACGAGTTTTCAGTTATCCCCTCTGCCATCTCCCTTATCGCGTTGTTGTCGGATTGGATGTTTTCCGATGGCAGAGCATATATCTCAAGCTCATCTGGAACAGTATATGCGTCAGGCAACGAGTCAGTCACGCGGGCCTTAGTGAGGACATCAGACGAAATTGCATATGTGAACGGATTTTGAGGACTATCACTTTTTACAGTGGCTATCGTATTCCCCTCATGGTCATTTATAGTCTTTACTGAATATACGGGCATCTGCCAATCAGTTTTTAGCGGGACAGAGATGTTCAGTTCAACAGAATTGAGTTCCCCTCCTAAGGCCCTAACAGTCCCGGTTTTTATCACAACAGTTTCTATTGAGCTTACGAGTACAGGTTCACCTATCTTGGCATCAACTTGAGTAGAAAGTATGAGAAGAACAAGCATGAGACATTGGAGTGAGGGTTTCATACTGTACATCTATTAGTCTGCGTTTTTAAATCCATTCACGCACTCATTTCTTCTTTGAGTCCAGTTTATGTTTTAGCGCAGCCTGAGCGCACGCAAGTCTCGCCACAGGCACACGGAATATTGAACAGCTTACATAGTCAAGCCCATGTTTGTGGTAGAACATTATGGAGTTCGGGTCTCCACCTGTCTCTCCGCAGACACCAAATTTTATCCTTTTGTTTCCTCTCTTCCCGAGAGCTACAGCAATATCTATGAGTTTCCCAACACCTTCCACATCCAGCTCTTGGAACGGATTTGCCTCCAATATCCCTCGTTCCAAATAGAGGCTCAGGAACTTGCTCTCCGCATCGTCACGGGAGAAGCCCAACGTTGTTTGGGTGAGGTCGTTTGTTCCAAACGAGAAGAAGTCAGCGTATCTTGCAATCTTGTCTGCAGTCAGCGCGGCCCTTGGTATCTCAATCATGGTGCCAATATCATAACTAACCCTCATCTTTTTTCTTGAGAGGACTTCTTTCGCCGTATTGTTGACAACCTCCCTCATAATCTCAAGTTCCCTACGACCACCTACGAGGGGAATCATGATCTCAAGTTTTGGCATGTTTCCCTCTCTCGTGAGTTGGCATGCTGCCTCAATCAGTGCGCGTGTCTGCATCTCATATATCTCTGGATATGTGATTCCAAGTCGGCATCCGCGGTGTCCGAGCATTGGATTGACTTCCCTTAGCTTTCTGACTTTGTCAAGAAGTTGTTCCTTCTCTGCAATCCTCTTTCCACCAATTCCCTTTGCATCCATCTCAGCAATTTCGGCAATAAGCTCTTCGCTTGTAGGGAGGAATTCATGAAGGGGCGGATCCAGTAGCCTTACGTTCACAGGGAGTCCCTCCATCGCCTTGAGAATTTGTATGAAGTCGTTTCGTTGTATTGGCAGGAGTTTATCCAACGCATCCTTCCTTTCCTTCTCGTTCTTTGCGAGTATCATCTCCCTGACTATTGGAAGCCTATCCTTTGTGTTGAACATCCTTTCAGTCCTGCACAGGCCTATCCCTTTGGCTCCGAATTCCCTTGCTCCCCTTGCGGCCTCAGGAGTATCTGCGTTGGCCCTGACCTTAAGTGCGCTTACATTATCCGCCCACTTAAGAAGGGTCTTAAACTCACTAGTCAGTTCAGGTTCAACAGTCTTAACAACGCCTTTCATAACCTTTCCTGTCGAGCCATCAATCGTAATGGTGTCCCCCTCATGGAACACATGCCCGCCAACCTCGAGTTTCTTGCCATTTATGTCTATTATTGCTTTCGAGCATCCAGCGACACACGGAATCCCCATGCCCCTTGCAACAACTGCTGCGTGACTGGTCATCCCCCCCCTGGAGGTGAATATCCCCTTTGAGGCAATCATCCCATGTATGTCCTCTGGCGTCGTTTCGACGCTTACAAGGACGACATCTTGGCTCTTGCCTTTCTCTGCTGCGTCATCAGCGGTGAACACTATCCCACCACACGCGGCCCCAGGGGATGCAGGCAGCCCTTCGGCTATCTCATCGCACTTCTCGCTTGGGTCGATGTGCCTGTGAAGGAGACTATCTATCCATTCGACATCAACTCTCAAGAGTGCCTCCCGTTTACTAATCAGCCCACTCAACGCCATCTCGACCGCAATTTGCACTGCAGCATTCGCGGTCCTCTTTCCGCTCCTTGTCTGAAGAATCCAGAGCTTCCCGTTCTCTATGGTGAATTCAATATCCTGCATGTCCCTGTAGTGGTTCTCAAGCTTTGTGGAAATCTTCTCTATTCTCTGGTAGTTCGCTGGCATACTCTTCTCCAGTCTGCTGAGTGGCAGCGGTGTTCTTGTACCCGCCACAACGTCCTCTCCTTGGGCGTTTTGCAGATATTCTCCAAACAGTTTATTCTCACCGGTTGAAGGATTTCTTGAGAATATGACTCCAGTCCCAGAGTCTTTGCCCATGTTCCCAAATACCATGGCCTGTACATTCACCGCAGTGCCTATGTTGTTAGGTATCTTGTGTATCTTTCTATATATCATGGCCCTCCTGTTATTCCACGAGTTGAAGACAGCAAATATCGAGGCCCTCAGCTGCCCCCACGGTTCCTGCGGGAAATCTTCCCCCATCTCCCTCTTTGTGATGTCCTTGTATGTTGCTATGAGTTTCCTGAGCGCAGCTGGCTTCAGCTCATAATCATATTTGGCTTTGGTTTCCTTCTTGATATCCTCAAGCGCGTTCTGATAGTTTACGTGCTCTACTCCAAGCACGACTTCTCCAAACGTTTGAATGAATCTCCTGTAAGAATCAAGGGCAAATCTTTCATCACCTGTGAGCGTTGCAAACCCCTCGACACTCCTATCGTTGAGTCCCAAGTTCAACACAGTATCCATCATCCCTGGCATCGAAACTGGCGCCCCGGACCTAACAGAAACCAATAGCGGATTCCCATTATCCCCGAATTTCTTTTTTGTAATTTTCTCTATCGCCGATACAGATTCCTTTATCTCATCCATGAGACCAGATGGAATGCGATGTGTGGACAGGTATTCCATACACATGCGTGTTGTTATGGTGAACCCAGGCGGTATCGAGAGGCCAAGCTTCATCATCTCGGACAGGTTTGCACCCTTTCCACCAAGAAGGTTCTTCATCTCTGCCGAACCCTGGTCAAACAGATAAACATTTTTCATACTCATCACCATTGAATGTAACCTTGCTTCCGCTACAAATTTTATCCAGTGCCTACTTCTTTACGCGGATATCCTTCCTTTTTGGCCTTAGGTGCGTGTAGCCGCACTTCCTGCAGCGTTTCACACTTACCCTGTTCCGCGTTTTGCATTTTCTGCATATCGTGATTTTAGCAACTCTAGCGTCTGCAATTGGAAATTTGCCCAAAATATCACCTAGAAAGACTACAGTAAGGAAAGCCAAATTTTAAAACACTAACGCCTCAGGGCAAAGAACTACCCATATTTCCCAAATGGCGTGCCTTTCTCGTTGTTGTCCTCGTTCTCTTCAGGATATATGTTATTGCACTCCACCTTTGCCAAGAGGGAATTCTTCTCCCCGAGTAATGGGAGGATGAATGTCTGAGTTATCTGGAACGTCTCGCCAGGTTCCATCGTGGCGTTATATGATGCGTATGACAGGAGGTGCCGCCCACTCCCATCCCACATGCAGATTACCAATGGTTTGGATGCGGTTGCCTCGAATCTAGAAGTCCCAATGTTCTTCATACGCACAGTTGCAGTCATCTTGGTCTGGACCAATGAGTTAACCCACAATCCATCAATAACCAAGTCTGGAAGTTCCATTCTCGTTATATAGAACTCAGTTTTTTCAGTGGCGTTTTTGTACCCTTCTGATGAGCAATTGACATTCAGCCAGTGCGTTCCAGTGCTCATGTTCTTAAGGAGAATCTCATGCGAGTGCATCCCAAGGGGCCACCCATATTCCATACTGCCGCACACAACGCTCTTTCCTGTTATGCAATACACACATAAGGCACCTGGCACCGAACCATATTCCTGAGTATATTCTGCGAACATCTGGAATCTTTCCATGAGTATTGCGTTCTTTGGGTCCACATCGACAGCTAGTTGCGTGTCAATTCTTTCCTTGGTGCAATACTCAAACGAATCTTCTATGGTTCCACCATGACAGAGGTACTTGCCCATCAGGACAGTCATCTCCTTGCCATCAACCTCAAATGTGACGGAAGCGGATCCAAGGTCCCGCGCATATATCGAAACGATAGTGACAGCCTCCCCACCATGCATAACATACCTTTTCTCAAGACCCGCGGTTCCCGTTTGGATCGATGAGGTCTTATCATAGAATGAAAGCCCCACCTCATGGTGCCCATCTTCTTTCTCGGTGAACCCAGAGATCTTTATACCATAATATGGGCTTTTCTGTGTTGGCGGAATCGGTTTGGATAGTCCAGATGCGAGTTCCTCAACAGCGGAAGCTGTGTCATCCATCCGATATCCAGAGATGAATATATCGCCACCAAACGACATTATGATGGCTTCACCTTCTTCGATCTCTCCACATTCCACGCAGTTCTGTTTCGTGTATCGGTTGATATTCCAACCACCTACTGAAATGACTCTCCGTCCATCAGGTACGGAATCATCCAAAACTATTGGGTTAACGGGGTTGATGGAGCGCATTGAAACACACCCGTTCATGTCTTTGGTGGTTCGCACACATCGCGAGCTAAGCGATGCAAGCTGCACTGCGATATACGCTCCAGCAGTTGCCTCCTCTATTGAGGACTGTGTTCCAATGACTACTTTTGCCGGACGTCCTTCAGAATCAATGACTGTGATCCCCTCATAACTACTTCCACTCCCACACTCAGCATGCGGAACCTCTAGTCCGCTAATGAGTTCACGGGCCGATTCCATGGCGTCATGCCCAGAGCCAATAACCATAATCGTATTCCCGACAACCTTTATCGTGTCGTTCTGCTCAAGGCCCCAATCCCCTTTCTCTCTTAAGACAGCGTTAGTCTCCGGATTCCCGACAGCTATAATTATCCCTTCAGGTTTCTCTTTGTCTGTAATCATGATTGGGTTCAATGCGATATCAAATGCAATGGCCCCATACTCCCCTTCCGCGATGGGCACATCGCACATATAATTCGCCCCAGCAAGAATCTCTGCGATGTGAGAAGCCTTTGCAACCTCCTCAGCCGGAGCCTCAACACCCACAACAACAAGCCTTTCACTCCATCCGCCCGAGTTGACGAGTTCCATGCCATATGCCAATAGAGCAGGAAAAACGCCCCTCACGTCGGGCAATCCTGCATTGATGGTTGTGAATTCTGATTCTATCATATAATCATCTAAGAGTTCGCTCCCATTGGATGGTTGCACAAGGTCGATCACAGCAGAGAAGTTGTTCTCCCCTGTCAAGACATCTTCGGATAGCTTTTTCCCAGTCAACAGGTCTTCATATCCATATTTGCTCACCACAACAAAACCGCCATTCAGGGGCACCCTCTTGAATTCTACAAACCCGGAAGAATCACTGGTTCCAGTATCCATAACTGCCCCTCTTGAACCATTGGCATTCGAGGAATACAATTCGACCTCAGCTCCCTCCACCGGTTCAACACATTCGGCCTTAGGTTTCTCCTTGAGGCACATCTCATCCACAAGGCGAACAGTTACCTTTCCGACAGTCTCGTTTCTCCACGGAATGTCAGTCCCATCGAGCCCTATCTCAAACACAACGTTTGGGATACCAGAGGGTTCACGTCCATCAGTTGGAAACACAAGCATCAATAACATGTCTCCAGCATCCGTTTTTCTTTCATATCCGGTTCCACCGAATGGCCCGAAACGCGACGGTCTCCTGCACACGTTTGAATTCTCGTTTATGATAATCTCAGAAATGGCCTCTTCGCTGCTCACACACCTTGAATCATATACCCCTTCCTTGAATCTCCCGACAAGGGAGACATCCCCAAGAACCACTGCGTAGTCAGTCCCATATTCTTCATATGCTGAAATGTAAATCCGTTCCTGCCCGTCTGAGAAGCGTGCATTCCCAAGAGCATTCCCGATCACAGGCACGCTTGCAGTGGGTTCCCCAGCTTTTGAGAGCATACTGAGCGCATCCGAATTGTCATATCTGGTCTCAAGGAGGTCTATGCAGCGTTTTCCTGCGAGGCTCTCACCCTCCACACTTTCCGAAGTAACCCCAATGTTCCCAGTGAGTATTCTTGTGTTCCTGGACCCTTCGCTTTCAAAATGATATTTCAGGAAAATTTTACCATATATAGAATCCTTCTCGATGAGGTTATTGCTCGCATCGTAGCACGGGATTCCATATATCCATGTTTCCTCGTCAACACCAACCACCAGGTTACCCACATCGGAGTATTCTATGCTTTTCGATGACAAGGACATTTCCGAGCAAGCGGCTTCAGTGATGACGATGTTTTCTCCCTCGCCTTTCACCTTTATGCTCACATAACTATCTTTTAGCATCTGCCCACGACATGAAATCTCTGATGGGAAGTGACAATAGTCCTTTGATGCATTCACCTGCTCAATCAAGAGGATGCCAACCCCATCATCCCGCTGCCAGATACAAACAGGCGCCTCCCTTCCTGAGTCTGTCTCAAGATAAACTACCCGCACATCAGTTCCGCCAATGATTAAATCCTCAGCAACAGTTCCCTCCCCAACAATCGAACCGTATGCTTCCACAACCTGCCCGACAGACATGTCCGTTTTCACGAATGCGGCAATCACCACCGAACCATCGTCATACGTGCCAATTGCAGCAGAGAGCCCGCTAATCCCTGCGACATTCCTGCTTACATTCGGATCGAGATGCGATAGGACCCTGCCCATGCTCCCATCCTCGACCACCAGGTATGCAACTTCCGAGATGCCGTCTGGGGGCATTAACGAGAACAGCTCCCTTTCATGGCCACCGCCCAATGTCAAGAGCAGGTATGCTGCAAGGACAATCGTTATTGTTGCAAGTAGCGCCCCAAGCCCTATTATCACTCTGGAATCAATGGTGTGGTTCAGGATTTCCATACCTAACTCTCAATGACCATCAATTAAATATATTTCCATTCAAATAAGGTATCCGGGCCTCCGTAACTCAGCGGTAGAGTGCTCGCCTTGTATTCCGAACCAAGGGGGACACCCCCCCAGGTTTGAGGGTTCTCCTGACCCTCCCCCGTGAGGTATCCAGGCAGTTCCCCATAAGGTGGCCATCGCCACCCATATTGGTAATGCAAGCACAAGAAAGCGAGATGTCGAGGGTTCAATTCCGCCTTTTCTTTTCGAAAGAAAAGGCAGGTTGCGAAAAGAAAACCTGTCAGTGAAAATCCCTCCGGAGGCTTCCGTTATTTTTACGTCGTAGAAATAGTTACTTTCGAGGTAACTGGGACTTTTCAGATTAGCAGATGTGCGGGTTTCATGTTAACCAGCTACTACAAAGATGTTTCCACTAAGCGTTCTTAGGTTATCCACACCTTCGTCTTCGAAGTAGTATTCGATATTTATTCTACCACTGTAGCTTTCTCCCTGTTCGAAACCCAACGGACTCCCAGCTTTATCAGTACACACGAGCTCAAAGTCATGTGATTCTCCAATACCCATCGTAACGTCAGCATATGGATTATAACTTCTTTTTCCGTATTGTTCTGGGTCTTTCGTGCAACTGACACTTGATACTATCATTTTTTTCGCAAGTCCATTTACAAGAGTTATCTTCAGTGTATCTGATTCACTTGAAAGATATGATTTCGGGCATGTCATACCAGCAGGCATTGTGCAAACTTCTGGTGGTCCACCACACGAGAACAGGCCCAGATAACCAATAACCACAATCACTATTGTGAGGGATAGGATTCCTGCTCTAATTCCTGATTTCACATAGACTTCAGCAAATAACAACATGTTTGTGATAAGTGCAATTATGAAAGACAATCCAAATAGTACAAATGTTGCGTATGTCCAAAACTTCCAGTTTTCATCATGTGGACAAGATACTATGACGATCGCAAACAAAATGCTAAAGATGAAGGAAAGGACTATAAAATACGTATTGATTTTTTTCTTATCTTTCAGCAACTCCTTCCAATCCATATCTCCACCTATAATTTCCACCGTATTTATTGGTTTCTACTTGGGTTTGAGTAACAGATTCCCGACATTATCAATAACCCATTCTACTTCTTTGCCTGACTAATAGGTTTTTATATGGAAAGGTGTAAGGTTAAAACATGGATTTGAGGGGGACATTGCTCACACTGCTTGCTCTTTTGGTTATCATATCTACAGTCTATGCGGATATGGCACCAGTATCGGACTTACCTGGCGAATATGATTTCACATTGGCTCTGGTTTTGACTATATTTATCGAATTGTTTGTTGGCTTACTCTTTTTACGAGGCTTAGAAAAGCGGAATAAGGTTTTGCGTACAATCCTGTTGGGGAACATAATAACCTTGCCTATTGTTTGGTTTATCATTCAACCAATCATTGCTGGATTCCACTTTCGTGGTGCAACTTCCCTTTTTAGTATACTATTTTTTTCAGAGTCATTCGCAATCCTATTTGAAGGTGGTCTGATTCATTTACTAAATAAGGAAGTTGTAGACCTGAAAAAATCTTTGCTTCTCAGCTTGATCATGAACATTTGCAGTCTTGTTTTGGGCATCTGGATTTATTTGATGCTTGTAATGTTGTTTCTCCCGTTACTCGGATTTTTCGTGGCTGAATACTAACCCTTCGGCCTCAGCAATAAATTCCCAACGTTATCTATAACCCATTCTACTCCTTTGCCTGACTAATAGGTTTTTATATGGGAAGTTATAAGGTTAAATTGTGGATACAAAAGAACAAATCCTTTGGGCAGTAACAGTTATTCTTGCCATAGTTGTGCTTAGTATCATTCCAACTTCGATTTTGATCGTATTGGCAGTTCCTCTTATCGTTTTATACTTGCTAATTTTTTATGGCTTAAAAGATTTGAAAGAAAAGAAGACAACTCCGTTTTGGGGTACTGTGTTTAGCAGTTCAAAACGTATGGCTATCCTGTGTCTTATAATCCTGTTCTTTGCGTATCCGATACTTTTCCCGATGTCAGTACCTAAATGCTCCGATGCACTGGAAAAGCAATGCGAAGAAGATTTTTATGACTGCACTTATGGCCCCTGTTGTCATTTTAGTAAATACCGATCTGGGAACATGATGGCGCAACTCTCAAATATATGTGCAAGCGCTCAAATATTTTATATCTGGGGGGTTTCGCTTCTGTTAATCGGAATATCATTTTATGTCTTTGGAAAAGATGTCACACCTAATGAAGCTTTTAGATTTATGAAAAGAAGTGTTGGTTTCCGTAGATTATTTCTTTCACTGGCTACTTTATCCAGCATCCTTGGTATTCTTTTGTTAATATTGGGTCCTTCCGTACGTCTCATTACGAGTGTTTTTGTTCAGTTCTAACCCTTAGGTCTCAGCAACAGATTCTCGACATTATCTATAACCCACTCTACCTCTTGACCTGATACAGCAGCCCACTAAGAATGAGCAGATGTGTGAGTTTCATTTTAGGCAGCCTTTACATAGATGTTTCCACTAATCTTCCGTAAGTTATCTGGACCTTCATCTTCGAAGTAGTATTGGACGTTTATTCTTCCACTGAAGGCTTCTCCCTGCTCTAAATCAATTGAGATTCCATTTTCATCATTACACCTGGTGATGAATTCGTGAGACTCTCCAAGCTTCATAGTTACATCATTGATATCTTCTATTTGATTGGGGTTCTTTGAACAACTCATGTTAGTTATAACTATAGTGTTCTGTAGTCCATTAACAATAGTAACTTCAAGATTGTCTGTTTCAGAAGGTAAATATGATTTTGTACAACTCATTCCAGCAGGCATAGTACAGACATCGGGTGGTAGCGGTTCACATATCGAAAGAGGACCACAGGGTATGAGAAGAACAAATATTAAGAACAATATCAAGAGACCAAAAACAAGAACTACGGTGTTTCCTTTAGTTGCATACTCCATATCTCCACCTATAATTTCCACCCTACTTATGCCTTTCTACTTAAGTTTTAGGATAAGCCGCAGAGTTATCCTAACTCTTCTAACAGGCTAACATGAGTTTCGTTGATTCCAACAGCAGCACTATCGATCAAAACAGCTTTAATCATGTTCTCGTTCCCGCCTCTCGCTTTTGCTTTTTCTAATGCATCAGTAAAACGGCTCGAGATATCTGCAGAAGCAGTCCAGCCTGCTGAGAGTACAGTAAGGTTATGGTCTGGAAGTACCTCTATTCCCGGTTCCCTACTAAACCCTGGTCGGGGCCTATCCCCGCCTCTCTTTTTGCCTGAGTTTTGCGCATAGGCCATACATAACTCCCATAGAATATGCTCATTTAAAGGATTTAACTCTTCGGTTTCAGATACAGCAGCCCGCTAACCCCGTCCCACTTCCACTCTACTTCAGAATGAGCAGATGTGTGAGTTTCATGTTTTCAACTATAAGCTCCACCTTATTTATCCCTTTCTACTTGAGTTTGAGTTGGCTATTTGGCGGTGGTTTATTCTTATCTTCTGAATTCTTGGATTTCTTGTAAAGGTTATGCCACATCACAAAAAAAGCAACAATTATTACGGGAAAGGCACATGGAGCGCAAAGAGTCCACCCCGCCATAAAATCATTGATACCTCCATGAAAAAATAAGTTCATGTATTCTCTGGAAGACCCATACCCACTCAAATTAATAAAGAAAGCAAGGAAAACAAGAAAAATAAAACCGATAACTATTAACAAAAAGGGAAATAGTAACTTCACAGTTTTCGGTATCTCCATACCTTCAACTATACCTACTTGGGTTTGGGTATTCGTTGGTTTCTTAGATGCTAAACAAGCTGATCATGCCCCCCAAGCGTACATTATTATTTAGGGAAACCCCAATCAACCCATGCGAATACGGGCATGCGTGAGCTGCGGAAGCGTAAAACTTGATTTCACTCCCGGAAACGGGGATGCGGTTCTCACAAGGATAGGGGTGGGTCCTGTTGCGGGAGTAGCCAGATGCAAGGACTGCGGTCATTTTGGGGGGCCAATAGAATTCGAGGGCGAGAAAGAACACAAGAGATTCCTAGAGCACCTGAAACAGAAAAAGAAGAAGTAGGCATTACTGGCCCACAACCAGAGAGCTGGGGGGAAGTATCTGTTCGGTATCACCCATTCACATTAGGTGAACAAAACATTTATAAATTATGAATGATACATTCACAGAATATGAATATCTGCCCTTTATTCGCTACAAAAGAGAGGGAAAAAATACTTGATTATCTACTTGAGCACCCATCGGAGCGAATAAACATGAACGGGCTAGCCAGGAAATTGCACCTAAGTCCTGGCCAGATTCACAAATACATAACAATATTGAGAAAAGCTGGCTTGGTAGAAAAAGATACGATAAAAGAAACTCCACTCACAGGAGTATTGAGGCTCACACACAACCTGAAAAGAATCGCTCAAACCAAATTAGTCGACATCCTTAGAAGGGGGTTTCCCAGAGTTAAAGGGATCGGCATATATGGGAGCTGGGCGAGCGGGACAAACCTTGAAGATGCTGACCTCGACATATGGTTGAAGATTGAAAAGGAACCTGCTGATGAGAACATGGCAAAGATGAGAAAAAAACTAGAAAAGAAACTCGGAATTCCAGTGGACATTGTCATTGCAACTCCCGAAAGGTTGAAACATTTCCAAGAAAAAAGCGACTCGTTCTATTTTTCTCTTTATCACGGAAGGATATTGTGGGGTGAAGGTTTGTGATTGATTTCGATCAGTGTATAGAAAAGAGACTTCTGAAAAGAATACCCCCTTCTAAAAGACAAGCAGAGGACCAGATGAAAAAGGCGTTGGTACTTTTAGGGGAAGCAAAGAAATCCCTAAAATCGAATTCCCCTAACACCGCAGTTATGTCGGCTTATGCCTCAATACATGATGCGGGAAGAGCAATCTTATTCAGAGACGGATACAGAGAAAAGAGCCATGCGTGCGTTGCCCGGTATCTTGAGGCAAAATACTTGAAAGAGATCGGTTTTTCCCGTATTGATCTGTTGGATGAATACCGGGATAAGCGGCATAAGACCCAATACTCAGGAGACTATTACCCCACACTCCGGGAAGCAAAACTAGTGGTATCTTTCGCAGAAGATTTCATTTCTAAACTTGAGAAGTTACTTAAAAGCTAGCTGGGGGGTGGGAATTGAAGACATACTGGCTTTCACCTGAAGCTCAATCCAGGCTGAAGTGGTCCTGCAGGCCGGTCCAATATTCGTGCGTTCCAAGCCCATCAATAAGGTACTCAATCCACTCCAGATGCTGTTTTTCTTCCTTGATTATTACCTCAAGCCCGTTGCAAAGCACTTCCTCGTCGCAATCAATC
The DNA here is from genome assembly GCA_043814255.1 of Microcaldota archaeon. Lineage (GTDB taxonomy): Archaea > Micrarchaeota > Micrarchaeia > Burarchaeales > JAKAKT01 > CAZYPB01. The sequence goes on along the minus strand of JBDRKD010000078.1, from coordinate 230 downwards.
CCGGAATAATATTCAATGGACTTCTGTTCAGCTTCCTTTGCATTCTTTAGGATTTCCCTATCAACATCCATTGAATCCATTTGCAGATATTCCTGTTTTTCAGGAAATATTCTGGGTCTCCGCAGTCCGGACATAATCTTCCCATCGTCCTTTCCATGAGCATTCAAAAGGTTTTCAAAAAATTCCAGGTGTCTCCTTTCTTCATTCGCCAAGAATATTAGGATCCCCCT
>JBDRKD010000077.1:0-17073 GCA_043814255.1 Microcaldota archaeon | reverse complement strand
CCAGAATACTGACATGAAACTTGGACCTATTAAAATCCCAAGCAGCATGAGTACGATGACACTCTGTTGTTTTAGATAGAATACAGTAAGCTCTGCAAGTACGGCCAGAAGGAGAAGGAATACTATCTCAAAGTAGATATGCTTCTCCTCTTCAACGTGCCCAAAAAGACTCGTTCTAATTATTGAGAAAATGAGAATGGTGAAGATAAGAATGACTGACAGAAGGGCAACTGTAGTGAGATGTTCGGATACGTTCTGTGAAACTTCTCTGAGTCTCTTTTTCATTTGAAACCCTTATGTTAGTCCTCGACTTCATTTCCAGCCGGCAACCCTTTGAGTATTGTATCTAATTCAATAAAATTGAGCAGTTGCAATACTATGGCATATGGATTAAGACCCCCTACACTTTTTTAATATGTGCAGACAAACTGCAAACTAAGCTTGTGGTGAGACTATATGGATGAACGCGAGAAAGAGGGGTGGAAGGTTGTTTCGGGTGGAGTCCTCATAATGCTTATGCTTGGAGTTACATACACTTGGAGTGTTTTTGCTGGGCCCCTTATGGAACATTATGGATGGAACCACACAGAGGTACAGCTTGCGTTCTCATTGATGCTCGCCGTGTTCGCATTGTCTATGATTCCTGCAGGGATGCTCCAGGATAAGCATGGACCGAGAGTTGTTGCCCTCGCAGGGGGTATCCTTCTTGGATTCGGATTTGTTTTAACTGGTGTCTTTGCGAGTTCGCCGCTTTTGCTATATGCCACATATGGTGTCCTTGTTGGGGCTGGTGTCGGGCTTGCTTATGGAACACCGATAGCTGCTGGGATCAAATGGTTCAAAAAGAAGCGGGGTTTGGTGAGTGGCATCATTGTTTTCGGCTTTGGGTTCGGTTCATTACTATTGGCTCCTTTTGCAAAGGAGCTAATCGTCTCTTATGGGATTGGTCATGCATTCATTGTGTTGGGTATTTCATTTGTTATTCTAGTGAGCATTGGCGCATTATTATTGAAAAACCCGCCTGAGAGCAAATCAAAGAAAACGCATCTTGGTGACCGGGAGTTCGGCCCAAAGGCAATGCTCGCTATGCCCCAATTCTGGATGCTTTGGATTATGTTCGCATTCTCCGCAGCGGCAGGGCTTATGGTCATAGGGAACCTTGCTACTTTTGCGAAATTGTCGTTTACAACTGCTCATAGTATGGAAAACGACGCTGCTTTCTCATTAGCGACACTTGCCGTGGGTGGGTTGGCGATATTCAACGGAGCTGGAAGGATACTCGCGGGTTGGCTTTCCGATAGAGTCGGAGGAACTAAAACAATGTTCGTAATGTTTGGGTTTCAGGCGGTTCTATTGGCAAGCCTTGTTTTTGTGAGTGATCTATCGCCATGGGCTCTTTTTATCTCAATGGCCCTCATTGGCTTGTGTTTTGGGGCAAACTTCTCGCTGTTTCCATCATCTACTGCAGATTTCTTCGGAACCAGACATATTGGAGTCAATTATGGGATTGTGTTCACTGCTTATGGGTTTGGCGGGATTCTTGGGCCACAGGTAATGGCGTATATGTTGGATTCCGTAACTGCCACTGGAGAAACCCTCTCGGTTGGAGATTACGCAACCCCATTCATGCTTCTTGGGGGGTTGGTCGGTATATCTGCACTGTTGTCCATGTTCACGAAGAAACCGTGAGGGTAGTGGATTTTTAGGATTGATGCAAAACCGCAGATGTCGCGGAGACATATTTGCTAATAGGGGATAATGAATAAAAATAAAATTAGAGATTGGAATTATCTTTTCTTCTTTTTCTTCACTACTTTCTTTTTCTTCACTACTTTCTTTTTCTTTGTTTTGCGTTTGGTTACCAAATAGATCACCCAGAATAAATATATCTTCCTTGTTTAAAAAACTATTGGTGCTCTAAAAAAGAATATGGAAAATGAACGTGGATACCTGTTCAACGCTTTTTCTTTATTGTTTTCTTTTTCTTTGGTTTGCAACAACAGCATTCCATGGATAACACCTCGAAAATCTAATTGTTATCTCTACTTTAAAATGGTTATGTTGGATTCAGTTTCCAATCTGGATGGTCTCTGACATTCTTTTCAGAACAGCAAGTGCTGAATAGATTGCCATCCGGCTCGTTTTGGGATTGTCTGCTGAAGGAACGTTTTGAAGCTGCGTTCTGAGCTCCCCGAATTCTCCCTTGAGAAAAAGTTCATGTGTGTTTCTTCTGGCCTTTGGATCGGAGATTATTTTGACCCGTAAGGGTTTTCCAAGTGCCAGTTGTACCACTGCTGCAACGTTTATGTTCTTAGGGAATTCTTTTGAAGCTGCGTTCGCCCAACCATCAAACACAATAGTCCTCTTTTTTACATTGACTGGAAGTGCTTTTGATGGCTTTGTTGTCGTAAGTTGCGCCGTCTCTATTTTGCCGAGGCTGACCGCCTTTGCGCAATCGATACCACACACCGCTCCAGAAGGGACCCATATCCTATTCTTGTTTTTCTTTGCAGCGGTTTTTAGGCTTCTCAAAAGCTTTGGTTCTGTCAGGGCCCCAACGCTCATAATCATCAAGTCACAACTCAAGAGAATTCCTTTCCCATATTCCATGACTGCCTGTTGGGATGCGGCTTCCACAACTACATCCGATTTTGATGAAAGCTCCTTGGTGTTCTTAGTGCTGCGGACATTAAATTTCCTGGAGAAATTGGATACTGTATTTTTATTATAGTCAAAGACGGCTGTTATACTGATTCCTTTAAGCTTTCCTTTTTTTATTGCGGTAGCAATACCTGAAGCTATTGCACCACAACCTAGTAAACCAACCCTAAGTTTGTTTGGCATTGGCATCACCCCATAGAAGCAATAAGCCCCTGTACCTTTTTCTTTATTCTGTCCCTCAGTTCACGATATGATTTGATGTCTTTCCCAATAGGGTCTGGAAGCCCCCAATCCTGAACTGGCTTGTTCGTTGCTGGACAGGCCTCATGGCAACCCATTGTTATGATGTAATCCGCACGTTCGATTGCATCCAAAGTGAGTGCTTTAGATGTGTGTGAGGAGATATCTATCCCTGCTTCCCCCATAACCCTAATTGCCTTCGAACTCACACTCCCTGCGGGCTTAGAACCTGCGCTCTCAGCAGACGCCTTCTCATTCGCAAGGTGGTTGAACCACCCTTCGGCAATCTGTGAACGAGCAGCGTTTCCAACGCAGATGAAGAGAACCCGTTTCATATTTCAGCACTTCTGGATTTTAGTTTTTCACTTAGTTTTTCATACATGTCTTTCGTCATCGTCTTGAGGTCATGGTCTGGCTTCCAGTTCCAGTCCTTCCTGGCCTCCGAGTCGTCTATGATAGTTGGCCAGGATTCCGCAATCTTTTGTCTTCCATCTGGCTTGTAGTCCATCTCGAAATCTGGCACAAGCTTCTTTATTTCCACATATATGTCTTTCGGGCAGAAGCTTATTGCCGAGAAATTGTAGCTTGTTCTGATGCGTATATCTTCATTCTTCGCGTCCATGATATCGATTGTTCCCTTAATCGCATCATCCATGTACATCATGGGAAGGACAGTGTCCTCCTTCAGAAAACAGGTATATCTCTTCTTCCGTATTGCGCCATAGAATACCCATATCGCATATTCGGTTGTCCCGTCGCCTGGTGGGGCTTTGTAACCAACAAGGCCAGGATATCTCAGGCTCCTTACATCCAACCCATGTTTCAGGAAATAATATTGGCAAAGCAGTTCGCCTGCCAATTTTGTAACCCCATAGATTGTTGTTGGTTCTATTATGGTGTGTTGTGGTGTATTGTCTCTCGGTGTATTCGGACCAAAGACTGCAATCGAACTTGGCCAGAATACTCTGATATTGTGTTCTACAGAAAGATCGAGAACGTTCTTGATTCCTGTTATGTTTATGTCCCATGCGAGATTTGGGTTTTTTTCTCCCCCTGCTGACATCAACCCTGCAAGATGGTAGATTTGGGTTAAATCATATCGCCTTATCAACCCCTTCATCGCCTCAGCATCTCTGACATCAAGTTTCTCAGTTATTCCGTTGAACTCCCGGGGCATGTTCCGGTAGTCAGAAGCTATTACATTATCCTTTCCGTATTTCTTTTGTAACTCAGGAACGAGGTCTGAACCAACTAGACCTAATGCACCTGTAACGAGTATTCTTGTCATGACATCGCCCCCAGTGTAAAGTTGAATCCCACTATTATAAATATTCCTATGGGGGTAAGTGTAAATTGTTTGGTTGAAGAACATGAAATGTTTCAGAGGGCAGGCATCGTTTGAGTACATGATGAGCTATGGGTGGGCAGTGCTTGTCATAGTTGTTCTAGCGGTCATATTGTGGAATATTGGGGTATTCGATTCGACAACTGCTAGGCATACTTCGGGGTTCTCTGTGCTCAGGCCTATTGCCTGGAATTTCGCCGGAGGAAACCTCTCGGGTTCATATGTGACCATCGCAATCGCGAACATCGCTGGAATGGACCTAAGAATCGGGATAAATGGATCCGATGATGCATATACAATGAGGTTCAAGAGGTACGGTGGGCCCAACTGTGGATTCATAAATCAAAGCGTTGATATCCAGGATAGGGCAGGAAACTCCATCTCGCTTATGGAAGACACAGTCAGGGGTGTGTGGACGATGGATATACCTGCGGGGGACATGATCGTCATAAAAGGCACGATTGTCGGGGCAAATTTGTCATACATATGCGGTGGCCCGAGCGGATCGTCCTTTGTCTATGGAATCGCATATCAATACTCGCTTGACCAATACAACATACAGCACAGCGACTCTGGAACTGTGACTGGGGATTATGGATAAATTGCCACATATTTTACATCGCTTTCCTCAATGAATATGCCTGCCCCCATTGCCTGTGGATATCGATGCTGTCAATATCATATTAACATTTATATAGTTTGTGGTTCATATAAGTTAAGAACGTCAGTATTGTGTAATATGATTGCCGTTCGATGCAGATGATTCTATGAGAAGATATTTTTCCATTAGGATAAGATATATTTCAAGCCAAGAGGGCGATGTAATCGAACGCCTATGCGAGTCTGTTGGTGTTGTTTCTGGGAGAGATCGTGATAAAACAGTGATACTGGTCTTCAGAACCATGCTCAAGAATTGCAAAGAGGATGGTGTTGGGGGCTCTGAGCTCTCTGAGCTCTCTGGGGTCAATAGGATAACGTGCCTCCACCACTTGAAAAGGCTTGAGGAGGCTGGATTGGTGGAAAACGAACATGGCCGTTACCATCTGAAATGCGCCAACCTGAAGAGGACTATGAGGGAGCTTAGGAAGGAGGCACTCTCGACGTTTGATATTATTGATGAGATGGCTGGAGAGATAGACAAGCTGACGTGGGAGGATTGAGATGGAAACCAAATGCCCTGAGAAGGAGAAACCGGACGATGTTGCTCAAGAGAAGGATAATGGTGAGTTGGAGCAACTGAGGGAAGAGAACGCGGAACTCATCGATGACGCCAAGAGACTTCAGGCAGAATTCGAGAACTATCAAAAGAGGGTGGATAAGGAGAGAGCAAGTGATGAGAACAAAGGGAAGTGGATGATGCTGGAGAAGCTCATGCTGCTCGCTGATGAATTCGATGCTGCGGTGAGTCATATGCACAGCAGTAGTGAGAGCGAGCTTAGGAACGGGATAAGGCTTCTTCACAAAAAATTGCTTTCGCTTATGAAAGAGGAGGGCGTTGAACCGATTGATTGCGTTGGAAAGAAGTTCAATTCAGATATATGCGATGCTGTTGAAATGGTTGAGGATGAAGGGGAGGAAGGCATCGTATTGCGAGAGATGAGGAAAGGATATGTTCACGATGGGGGTGTCCTGAGACACCCCATGGTTGCTGTTAGTAAAAAGAAATCTGATGATTGAGGTGAGAATATGGGAAAAATTATAGGCATTGATCTTGGAACTTCAAATTCAGCTGCTGCTGTGCTTGAGGCAGGCAGGCCAAAGCTCATACCGAGTGCTGAAGGAACTACTGTCGCTGGGAAAGCGTTTCCATCTGTTGTCGCGTTCACAAAAGAGGGGCGGATGCTCGTTGGGGAACCAGCAAGGAGGCAGATGGTAACTAACCCAGAGGGCACAATCAGTGGTGTCAAGAGGAAAATGGGGACTGATCATAAGTACAATGTGCATGGAAAGGAGTACACTCCGCAACAGATATCCAGCTTCATATTACAGAAGATAAAGACTGACGCAGAGGCGTTCCTTGGGGAGAAGGTTGAGAATGCGGTAATTACGGTCCCGGCATATTTCAATGATAACCAGAGACAGGCAACAAAGGATGCTGGAACTATTGCTGGCTTGGATGTAGTAAGAATCATAAATGAGCCAACTGCCGCGTCTCTCGCTTATGGGATAGACAAAGGCGAAACAGAGCAAACGATATTGGTGTTCGATTTTGGCGGTGGAACGCTGGATGTTACTGTAATGGAATTCGGAGGGGGCGTGTTTGAAGTGAAGTCCACGAGTGGAGATACAAGATTGGGCGGAAGGGACATGGACAACACAATTGTGGATTACCTTGTGAGTTACTTCAAGGGAGAAACTGGCATCGACCTGAGGGGGGATACTGTTGCGATGACTAGGCTACGAGAGACTGGTGAGAAGGCGAAGATAGAATTGTCAACTACATTGCAAACGCAGATAAACCTTCCGTTCATCAGTGCCGATTCAAGCGGGCCGAAACACTTCGTCTATGATTTCACGAGAGCGAAGCTTGAGGAACTTGTCAATCCGATTGTTGAGCGATGCAATGGATCGGTAGAACGGGCTCTTTCAGACGCAAAGATTTCATCGAATGACATACATAGAGTAATCCTGGTCGGTGGACCGACTCGGATGCCGATTGTTCAGAAATTTGTGGAAAAGATTGTCGGAAAGAAAGCTGAGGGAGGCGTTGACCCGATGGAATGTGTCTCATTCGGCGCAGCAATACAGGGAGGTGTGCTGTCTGGGGAAGTGAAGGACCTGTTGTTGCTTGACGTGACTCCGCTTTCGCTTGGAATAGAGACCCTTGGGGGGGTGATGACAAGGCTCATCGAACGGAATACCACCATACCAACCAAAAAGAGCCAGATATTCTCCACTGCTGCCGACTCACAACCAAGCGTTGATGTGAAGGTACTTCAGGGGGAGAGAAGCATGGCCTCTGGCAACGTCGAACTTGGAAAGTTCCAGCTTGTCGGGATTCCGCCGGCTCCTAAGGGCATCCCGCAGATAGAAGTCACCTTCGATATAGATGCAAACGGTATCCTAAATGTCTCGGCAAAGGATAAGGCTACGGGCAAGGAACAGAAGATAACCATAGCTGCCCCGCACAAGCTCTCAAAGGAAGAGGTTGAGAGAATGATGGATGATGCCAAGAAATTCGAGAAGAAGGACAAGGAGGCGAAGGAACAGGCAGAACTGATGAACGAAGCAGAGACCATCGTGTACGCTGCAGAGAAGATGCTGAAGGACCTGGGCGAAAAGCTAAATGCTGATGCCAAGAAGGAGATTGAGGAAAAGAGCAGTGAACTTAAGAAAGCGCTTGGTGAGAAGAACCTTGAGGTTATCAGGAAGAAGAACGATGAGCTTAAGGACGTGATGCAGAAAGCCGGGGCCTCCATGTATCAAGGTTCAGAAGGGGCAACTGGAACTGGGCCGGGCGGACCGGGCTCACCCGGAGTGGGGGGAAACTCAGGAGGCGACCCGGGTGGGGAGAACGTGCAGGATGCCGACTATACTGTGGATGATAAGAAGTAGTAACCGGGTTCTTCTATGGCAAAGCGAGATTATTATGAGATACTTGGTGTGGGGAAGGGAACCTCTCAAGATGATATGAAGAAAGCATACAGGAAGCTTGCTCTCAAATATCATCCAGACAGGAATAAGGACCCTGGGGCAGAGGAACAATTCAAGGAAATATCTGAGGCCTATGCTGTGCTTTCTGACAAGAAGAAGAGGGCACAGTACGATCAATTTGGACATGCTGGTTTTGATAGGATGTACTCGCAGGAGGATATATTTAGGAGTGTAAACTTTGAGGATATATTCAGGGAATTCGGGTTCGGCTCTGGCGGAGGGTTTGGTGGTGGCCTATTTGATATGTTCTTTGGTGGAATGGGGGAAAGTAGGAGAAACAACGACCTCCGGGTTGATATTGAGGTGACTCTTGAGAAAGCAGCCAAAGGGTCTGAGGAGGCAATAACCATTCCAAGGATGGCGATGTGTCATAAGTGCAATGGAACTGGCGCTGCAAAGGGAAGCAACGTAGTTATATGTGATAGCTGCGGTGGACGTGGGAAGATCAGGAGTGTGCGGAGCATGGGCTTTGCGCAATTCGCAACTGTGACAACATGCGATAGGTGCGGTGGGCAGGGACGTTTCCCGGGGAAACCGTGTGATGAATGTCGTGGGCAGGGGGGCGTTCGCACAAATGAGAGAATAAAAGTAAACGTTCCAGCAGGGGCTGAGAGCGGAACGCAGCTCAGGCTTAGTGAGATGGGGAGCTATGAACAAGGAAACGTGGGTGACCTTTATGTTGTCGTACACGTAAAACGCCATGAGACGTTTTCCAGAGAGGGGGATTCCCTCTATTGCGAAGTTCCCATCTCCTTTGGCCGGGCAGCGTTGGGAGGAGAGGTAGAGGTCCCAACAATTAATGGGAATGCAAAGCTCAAAATCCCTCCGGGAACACAGACCCATTCCTTATTCAGATTAAGAGAGCAGGGAATGCCAAGGATTGGGCAGTCTGGGAGGGGAGATGAAATAGTTAGGGTTATTGTGCAGACTCCCAGAAGGCTTTCGAAAAAGCAGAAAGAGGCATTGAAAGAGTTGGGGGGAGTGGAGAAAGGGAAGAAGGGCTTTTTCGATAGTATGTTCGGGTGATTACTTAGCCTTGTGTTTCTCGTAGAATTTGAAGAGTATCACCCACAGCACCACAATTATTGTGATATCGCGCACGAGAATTATGGCGCTTGCCATGTACGGACTGTTTATGAACGGGTGGTATGGTGAGAGGTATTCGGTTGTTGTACCTGTGGCGTTCTGCGCAAATGCAATGGCTGGGAGCAGTAATGAGATAAGTTTCTTTTTCATCTTACTCACCCACCAATTTCTCTATCTTGTGCAAGAACAGGCCTAGCGTAAATCCGACAATACCTGCTATTGCCAGGAACACGAATTCCAAGACCGATTTAACCGCTGGCTCTGCACCAATTACTGAGCCTACTGCAGGCCCAACGGCAACTATGGATGCCACTATGAGCACTCCGCCTACTACCTCAAGCAGAAAACCTGCTGCACTTTTCATCTAACCACCAATATGATTCTCGAGATGATTATTTATATCTTTTGCGATGCGAGAATAGAGTATGTTTGGGGATCGGTGTAGGGAGGGACTTGAATTCATAAAGAGGATGAAAAAACCGCTAATCGTCAATCATTACGACTGCGACGGTATATGCTCTGGCTCGCTCGTAAAAAAAGGCCTGCTTAAGCTAGGTGTCGGTTGTGAGAACAGAACGCTGAGGAACCTGGGCGAGGATGAGTTGAAGGACCTCAAAGATGAGAAGGAACTGATATTCGTTGATTTTGGCGGGGCAAGGACTGATCTGATAGAGGAAATCCTTCCGGATTCTGAAGTGTTAGTGATAGACCATCACCAGGCAAAGGATGGAAAGATATTACAGGTTAATCCATTTCTCTTTGGAATAGACGGTGGCAACGAGCTCTCCGCGTCAGGAACCGCATACTTTGTCTTCAATGATACGTCGTTTGCCGATTTGGGCGTTGTTGGTTCTGTTGGCGATATGCAGGATCCGTTTGTTGGCTGGAACAAAAGGTTGACTGATGAGGGAGTGAACGCTGGAGAGATTACACGCGAGTATGACCTCAGGCTCTTCGGAAGGGTGAGTAGACCGCTTGTCCAGTTCCTCACATATTGCACTGAACCGTATCTCCCAGGAATAACTGGAAGCGAAGAAAAGGCACGTGTCTTTATTTCTGATTTGGGGATAGAGATGAAAGCTGGGAACGAGTGGAGAAGATATGGGGAACTGAACCGTGATGAGAAAAAACTGTTTGTGGGCGGTCTTGTCAAACACCTCTATTCGAGGGGCAGGGGGAGGAGTGCTGAGGAACTTGTCGGGGAGGTCTATGGGCTTGTGAACAGGCCAGTTGGGACAGAGCTCTCGGACGCAAAGGAGTTCTCAACGCTTATCAACGCATGTGGGAGGCAAGGTAGACCAGACATAGGAATAGGCGTATGTGTGGGCGAGTCAGGGGCGTATAAGGAGGCGAGTGCGCTTCTTTTGAAGCATAGGAGAGCTTTGCGCGAAGGGATTGAATACTCATCAAAAGCTGTAGAGGATTATGGAAGGTTTTACTTCCTTGATGGGAGGGGCATCATAGATGACGGGATAATTGGGGTTGTCGCAGGGATGCTGTACGGCGTGATAAGAAGAGACAAACCGATAGTTGCCATAGCATTCTATTCTGATGGACACATAAAGATATCTGGAAGGGCAACAGCAAGACTTGTCAAGGAAGGGGTGAACCTGTCGGAACTTCTTCACGCTGCAACTGAGGGAATCGGCCTTGGTGGGGGGCATAACATAGCTGCTGGGGGGAAATTAGAACAGGATAAGGTGAACGAGTTCCTTTTGCAGCTGGATAGGGAGCTGAAAGGATAGTGGTTAATAGTCATCCAGCTTGCTCTGTATGAGTCGTTTGAATGTTTCCCATCGTGTTCTCAGATATTTACGGAGTTCTTTGCTATGGATGTTCTCCTTCACATACTCCATTGTTATTGGATCCGATGTGTAGCCGCTATTGAAATCGTAGCCGAGCTCTTTCTTTATCCGTTCTATCTCCGCATCGCGTTCAACTTTTGCTGCAATCGATGCTGAGGAGACTATGGGGTATTTTGAATCTGCCCGATGTGAACTCACTATCTTTATGTTCTTGACCCCGCGCGACAATATCCTCTGCTCGAATCTCTCCTCTTGTGAGTCTGGAGAATCCACATACAGGATGGAGAACTCCTTTCCTTTCACCGCTTCTGCAATTTTCATCGCCTCTATTTCATTGAGGCTGTACTTCCCCATTAAAGAATTGAGCTCCTGGGCAGTAATTCGTATTATCTCGAACCTACAGATCTGTTTGAGTTGCTCGTAAAGCCTTTCTCTCGCTGCTGGAGAGAGTGTCTTTGAATCACGGGCTCCAAGCCTTTGTATCTCGAATTCCTTCAGCTTCTCTATTGATGAAATTGCTATGACTAGGGGGCCAATGAGGCATCCGCGACCGGCCTCGTCAGCTCCGGCTATGAGTTTTTTCATAAAAAGAATTGGGAAAAAAGAAATAACACCCTAGAAGCCCTTCTTGTCGATTATGATGTGATCAGATATCGCAAGAACCGCATTATACTTAACGGTTACCATGCCGTCAGATTTCTGGGCCTTGCGGGCGATCGCATTGTCTGGGTTTGGCTCTACCACAAGAGACTCCATTTTACCTGTTATTTCGTTGATGTTTATATCAACAAGTTTTCCCATTTCCTCTCCATCATTTGTAATGAGTTTCTTTCCAGCAAGCTGCTTTGCTATCGCAAATTTGCCCATTATACCACCTACAGTGGAGAATTGCGCTGGGATATTTAAATACCTTTCTGTATCCTATTTTCTCGTGAGAAGATGAAATTCAAGGGTGTTGTTCTGGATGTTGATGGCGTCCTGATTCTCGGGGGGACTGCGATACCTGGGGCAGGGGAAGCTGTCAAGAAACTGCGCGAGGGTGGGCTTGGGATAAGGGTTATCACAAACAACTCAACCCGGAGCAGGAGAACGCTGTGCAAGCGACTCAATGAACTTGGGATAGATGTCAACGAGGATGAGGTGATAACCTCCTCGTCTGGAACAGCGAACTATCTGAAGGAGAGGTTCGGGGCAGGGAAGGTCTTTATCATTGGGGAACAGGGAATTGCCGATGAGTTGGTTGCTGTTGGGTTTGAGTTGACGCTTGAGGATGATGCCGATTTTGTGGTGGTTGGGCTTGACAGGCAATTCAATTATGATAAGCTTGCGACCGCTTTGAATGCTATTAGGAAGGGGGCGCGTTTTATTGCAACAAATGACGATGCCACCCTGCCGGTGGAGAGGGGGGCGGAGCCTGGGGCGGGAGCGATGGTTGCCGCCCTTATCTGGTGCTCCCAGAAGAAACCCGAAGCTGTTGTTGGGAAACCGAATAGTTTTCTTTTCGAGCAGGCTTTGAAGGAGCTTGGAACGAAAGCTGAGGAAACCCTGGTGGTTGGGGACAGGCTGGAGACAGACATTGTGGGGGGCAACGATTTGGGCATGGTTACTGTACTGGTTCTCACTGGGGCTTCCACTGAAGAGGAATGGAAGAGGGCCGAGAAGGGGTATAACCCGAGGCTGCTCCTGAAATCGATTGCTGATCTGCCTGAGAAGGTAGTTTAATCATGGCTGCTGCCAGTCTATTTCGTAATACTCGTACTTGCTTCCTGGGAGTTGTATTCTGCGGACTTTGTAGTAAGTAACAGACGTTTCCCTGTCCGCTATTGCGAGCATGAGCTCAAGACCCTGTGATTTACTCATCTCTATCGCCTGGGCGAGTTCTCCCCCGCCCATCTGTTCCTCTTCGGAAAGGGAGAACATTAGGTAACGCGGCTTTCCGTCTTTTGGGTTTTCGATTCCTCCCTTTTTCCTGTGGTAGAGAAGGAAATCCAGCTTTGCCTTCTTCTGCTTCTTTGCTTTGCTTCCTGGAATTGCGAGAATGAATGTCTTTTTCACTGAGTGCGCAACACGGATGGCGCGGGCCCATTCGGAAATAATCATCTTGTTTCTCCTAGGGAACACATGTATCACGTGCCTTGAGTGGATCCATTTTTCAGTTTCCAGTGCTGGCGATGCTTTTGGAAAATATAGCCTGAAGTGCGTCCCGAATTTGAAACCCGTCTTCACGATATATCCACGCATGCGCCAATCCTCGTAGACTTGGTACATTAATGGAAAATCAGGGCGAAGTTTCTTAGCGTGTTTTAGGACGTCGGTCTTGGTTGCGTTTGATAGTGAAAGGCCGCAGTGTTTCATCATAAAAAGCGTCTCATACACGTCTAGTTTTGAGAGCCTCCCTCTCTGCTCTGCCTTATATGTGCCGAACTGCCCGAGCCAATACATATCATATATTTCTCTCCCAGATGCTTCGTCATCGATAATAGTGACCAAATCCTCTGGGAAGAACAGTCCGTTGATTGAATATTTTGGCGGTTTGAATTGGCCTTTTGGGTATTTTCTTATTGGGTTCCTCCCATAGTCTCCTTTGGCCTCTTCGATTGGCCGTATAATAAGACCCCTGTCCCGCCAATCCTTGAATGTGAAGTATTTTGCCATGAGTTTTGGGTTTGAGAACCTCCTCGCAAGGTCGTTGAACTTGAGTCCGTTCATGCTCTTGTCATAGCATGATGCGTTTCGTATATCTATTAGGTAAAGTGCTTCCTCTGAAAAAAGAGTGATTACGCCCTTATTCATTATCCCATAGAATCCGCGGACCAACGAACTTACCGACTCAGGTTCTGAGACAGTTACAGCATTGGTCTCGCGGTCGTACTCCAATTTCACGCCCATGCTGACACCGCTTTAATGGGTATGCTGGTTTGGAATAATAAACCTTCCCATTGTGCAGTGCCATTAAGTTATTGCTGGTGGCGCCACCAATGGGCGGTGAGAGTTCGGACGTGAAGCCTCCCTTTGGTGGGAGGCCGGAGCCGCGCCCGTGTGAATGGCTGAGCAGCGGTGTGCCGCCCCAGTTAACTTTATATTACCCCGTTGTGCGGCCCTGTGAAAAACATTGTTTTGGTTTCTGATACAGCAAATGTTTTAAAGCAGACCATGAGATAATAGATTGGTGTTTATACGGAAGAACCTAGGGTAAAAACAGGCGTTCCAGGATTAGATAAGATGCTTAACAACGGTTTCCCAAAAAGCAGCATCATACTAGTTGCTGGGGAATCCGGAAGTGGAAAAAGCACCCTTGGGATGCAATACTTATATTTTGGCGTTAGTCATTATAAGGAACCGGGAATGCTCATCTCCTTTGAGGAAAACAAATCGACAATATCCAAGAACATGGCTGGCTTCGGTTGGGACTTGGATAGTATGGAGAAGGACAGGAAGATCATTGTCTTAGAATACCCCCCGCAGGAGGTCGGCCACTTCATGGCACAGGAAGTCATAATACATGATGCGATAGAGGAACATGGGGTGAAAAGAGTTGTGATAGATTCCATAACGACATTTGCCCTCATGTACGAAACTGAACACAAGAAGAGAAACGAGGTTGTTAAGCTCGTGAGTAAATTGAAGCGCTGGGGGTGCACCGTAATACTTACATCTGAGGTCGAGGAAGAGCCTGAAGATGAGATAAAGGCTCGGTTTGGGTTTGAGACCATATGTGATGGGGTTATCTACCTTTACAATACCAAACACGAAGGTTCAAGGAAACGGGAGATAGAAGTCTATAAAATGAGGGGAACTGCACACGACACAAACGTCGCTCCCATGAGATTCACCAATACGGGGATTGCTGTCGGTTAGGCCTTCTGTGGAAGAAGCCTCTTCTTTATTTCAGGAGATAGTTCAATTGGCTTTATCTCGGCATATTTAGTCTTCTTAGGAATGACATCCAGTGAGCTCAAAGAGAGTTTCGGGATTGTTTTCATATTGATTTTCGCATTCTCGGTCATGGAATCACGCCGTAGTATATTATAAGAGGACCTCCTTTATAAACATTCGCTTTTTGAGGTTGTCGACGTGGGAGATTCTATCGTTCGACGAGCAAACCTACACCTTTAAATAGGGGAAAGTGCATAAACGGTACAGACGGACAGACAGAGTACTGTACCCGTATATGGGAGGTATGCGGTACTTGTTCTAAAACGTTAGGAGGAGTTTATATGAGGGATTCTGGAAGAGATGATAGTGGTAGAGGATTTGGTATGAACATACCCAAGCCAGTAAAGGTTGGAGATATACTGGAAGTGAGTGTTGAGGCAGTTGCCTCGAAAGGAGACGGGATAGCCAAGAAGGATGGATTTGTGATTTTTATCCCAGGAGCCAAAACTGGAGAGAACATCAGTGTGAAGATTACGAATGTAAAAAGGACATGTGCAGAGGCTGAAAGGGTCGATGCAGAAACTGAGGCTCCTTCGGATGAGGTAGTAGAGGATACCCTGGACACTGAAGAGCCTTCTCAAGAAGATGTTTCTGAAACAACTGACACAGAGCCTGTTGCAGCTGAAGATGATGAGGAGACAAGTGAAACAGAGTCCGTTCCAGCTGATGATGAGGAGACAAAAGACGAGTAACCCTCGTCTTAATTTATTTTTAAAAAACCAGGAGGTAGGTTAGCTATGATTGAAGAAGTGTGTCCTGATTGCAAGAATAACAAACTTATCCATGATTATGAAAAGGGTGAGTTGATATGTAAGTCATGTGGTCTAGTCATAACTGAAGGTATGATGGACGAGGGGCCGGAGTGGCGAGCATTCAATGCTGACCAGAGGAGGGAGAGGGCCCGTGGGGGAGCACCCATCTCATATATGAGACCGAATAAAGGACTCGTCACTGAGATTGACCAATATAACCGGGACATTCGTGGAGCGAGACTCCCATCAAAGAAACAAGCGCAGTTCTACAGGATGAGGAAATGGCATAAACGAGCAAGTATTGCAGGTTCCACTGAGAGGAATCTTGCAGTGGCTCTTAGTGAACTAAACAGGATAGCTTCATATCTTGGACTTCCTGACAGCATCCGTGAATCTGCGGCGCTAACCTATAGAAAGTGTGTCGATAAGGGACTTATCAAGGGAAGGCTTATTGAAAGCATCGTAGCCGCAGTCCTGTATGCAAAATGCAGGGAATGTGGTGTTCCTAGAACCCTTGCGGAGATAGCAGATATCTCTGGAGTCAAGAAGAAGGAGATTGGGAGGGCATACCGGAACATATCCAATGAACTAGGTATGAAAATACCGCTTGCTGACCCAAGCTACTACATCCCAAGGTTCGTTGCAGCCCTAAAGCTGACTGGAAACGTGCAGGAAACTGCTTTTGGCCTTATGAAGAAGGCAACTAGGAAGAGACTCATATCGGGCAGGGGACCGACAGGCCTTGCAGCCGCTGCGGTATACACCGCCAGCGTGATGTGCAGCGAGCAAAGAACCCAGAAGGAGGTTGCAGATGCTGCCGGCATAACGGAAGTGACTATCCGCAACCGCTATAAGGAGCTTAAGAGGGAACTTAACATAGATATTGAGTGAGTCTCTCTCAACCTTTTTTTATTCTTTTTTTAATTTTTCCCCCCATACGTAAGTATGGAACTAACATATCTATCAAAACGCCAAGGTATTGGGGGGAAGATAAAGGATTGTCCTGAAGATTTCATTGTTGAAGAGATAATGCGTGATGGGACTGTTCTGGAGCGCGACAAAAAACTCGAGCGCGAGCCTGGGGCAGGGGACTTCACGCATTTCGTGTTACAGAAGACTAACTGGAACACTCTTGATGTCCTTAGGAAGATTGGAAAGAAACTCGGGTGCGGGTTAAAGAGTTTTGGATATGCTGGAACAAAAGATAGGAACGCAGTCACGACCCAATTGGTTAGCGTTTACAGGCAAGAGATTGGTTCTTTTAGACTCAAGGACGTTAGGATACTGGGAAGTTGGAAGTGTGATGAAAAGGTCTCTTTGGGTGACCTGCTCGGAAACAGATTCACAATAAGAGTAAATACTGGGAAACGAAAAACCGAGGATCATATTCATTCCATCTATGAGGAAATGGATAGGCTTTTTCCAAACTATTTCGGGCAACAGAGGTTTGGTATAAGGGAAAACACACATGTTGTTGGAAAACATATGCTGCAAGGTTCGTTTAGAAGGGCTTGTGAGGAATACCTTTTCGGAGGCAAGAAGGAGAATAACGCGGATGCCAGGGAGGCCAGAGAGGAATTGAAAAACAGTGGGG
>JBDRKD010000076.1:0-16874 GCA_043814255.1 Microcaldota archaeon | reverse complement strand
TATGCTTCCAGGTTTGGGATCATCTGAACCACCTGTGGTTGGTTCATGACAGGACACCTGGCGAGCCGAGTTCAAATCCGCTTGCGCACAGCGCAATAGCCTGTGCACCTGCAGTGCACATCTCGGTCCCCCCATTAATTTCGAGTTCCCAGTTTTGAGTTTCTGGTAGTGAGATTGCAATTGGGGGGTTTGTTATGCAGGATATAAAGCACAGCGATTTGGTTCTTGAGGTCGGGAGTGGGCATAACCCGCACATGCGTTCCGATGTTCTGCTAGACCTTTTTGAGGAGGACACGCCAGAACAGCACAGGGGAGGGACCAAGGCAACTGTTGACAGGCCTTTTGTAAAGGCAGATATATGCAACATGCCTTTCAAGGACAAGGTCTTTGATTACGTGATCGCAATACACATCCTTGAGCATATTCCGAACATCAAAAAGGCGATAAGCGAGATTACTAGGGTTGGAAAAAGAGGTTACATAATCGTTCCATCAGAGCTCAACGAATACCTCCACCCGTCAGATACCCACATGTGGTTCTGCTCACGCGATAGGGGCAGGCTGGTGTTCAAGAAAAAGCCAAAGAACTGGAGGTCACCATTTGGAAACCTGTTCCATTACCTCTGGAACAACGACCAGGAATACTTCAGGTTCTACCAGCACCACCTGGGAATATACCACCTTCATTTTCCCTGGAAAGGGGAGATAAAATCCAGGGTTGAAAAGTACTCGCTTCCATCAATGGAAAAATGGGGGGTCAAGTCAATTGCAAGACCCACTGGCAGGGGCATAATAAGGGACCTCTGCCCGCATTGGCTTCAGGTCAGGATTGGAAAGAGTGACATATACCCAAAACTCAAGACAATGATAGGCAAGCCATACAGAAGGAGAAAGATTGTTCTTGACAATCTACTCAAATGATGAGAGAAATGAAAAAAACCAAAGTCATCTGCACAATCGGCCCATCCAGCATAACCCGCAATATTCTTAAGGAGATGTACCTTGCTGGAATGAACTGCGCTAGAATAAATACTGCGCATGGGGATTTCCCGCAATACCTTCGCATCATAAAGAACGTAAGGTCAATCAGCAGAGTTCCAATAATGATTGACATAAAAGGCCCTGAGGTGAGGGTTCTGGTTCCGTCACCAAGGAGGGTCGAGTCGGGTGAGAGGTTTAAAGTCCGGTTCAAGGCATCTGGGGGCATACGATTTACATATGATTTTTACGGGGAGGTGGAGGTCGGGGACGAGATTCTATTCTCAAACGGGAACATCCGCACCCGCATAATCTCAAAATCCAAGGGTCAGATGGTCCTCGAGTCAATGAACAATGGCACGATAGAGGACAAGAAAGGAGTCAATATTCCCGGGAGGAACCTTAAGGTCCCCGGGCTTTCCGAGAAGGACAAACGGGCAATATCATTCGCAATAAAGAATAAGGCAGAGTTCATCGCAATATCCTTTGTACGCAACAGAAAAGACGTGCTCCATGTGAAGAAGCTGATTGGGGATACTGAACTGGGAGTAATATCAAAGATAGAGAACTTCAGTGGAGTTGAGAACATCCCTGAGATAATTGATGAATCCGATGGAATCATGATTGCAAGAGGGGATTTGGGGGTGGAAATCCCACATCAAAGAATCCCCCTAATCCAGAAGGAAATAATCAGGCAGTGCAACCAACGGGGCAGAATTGCCGTGACGGCAACCCAGATGCTGGATTCCATGATCTCCTCTCCGACACCGACCCGGGCAGAGACAAGCGATGTTGCAAATGCGGTTATCGATGGGACCGATGCAGTGATGCTCTCAGGAGAAACAGCTATCGGCAGGTACCCGATAGAGTCGGTGAGGACTATTGCAGGCATAGCGAAGGAGGTCGAGAACAGCGTCCCGAATAGGGTCAAGATGACCGGCTATTTCAATATATCAGATACCATAAGCAAGTCAATTCATCACATAACCGAGAACATGCCGCTGGATAAGATAGTCCCAATAACACGCTCGGGCTATACTGCCAGGATGATTGCCCGCTTCAGGCTGGATATGCCAATCATTGCGGTTACAGACGATCCAGAGACACATGGGCAACTGGAGCTTGTGTTTGGCGTGAAGCCAGTACTTATAAAAAGAATACCAAAGAGAAAGAGGGTGCTCGGAGTCGCAGAACAGCTCCACAGCAAGGGCATCATTGGGAAGGGCGAGACAGTGCTTTTCACCGCAGGCGTGAGAACCAGCAAGAAGCACGCAAGCAATCTCATAGAGATTCACAAAATTCAGGAACTCCTGAAATTCAGTTCGTCTTAATTGGTGGTAATATGGATGGAATAGAGACAATCGGAATCATCGTTGGACTTGCAGTCATACTAATAGAGGCAGTTGTCGTATTTCGGATGCAGGCACATATAGGCAAACTAGGGACGCTTACCTCCAGGCTGGATAAGCACATAACCCACATGGACAAACACATAGATCTGATGGACGAGCGTGTTAAGACCATACGGAAAGACATATCCCTTGTATGCAAGCGTGTTGGTGTTGGGAAGAAGTGATGTGATGGAGAGAGAGCGAGTGCTCATCGCACTCGGCGGGAACGCCCTGTCGAAAACAGGAAAGGACAGCTTTGCGAGGCAGATGCTCCAATCAAAGGCAATTGCCCGCGCAATAGCGAAGGCCGCGCAGGAGTACGAAATCATATTGACCCATGGCAACGGCCCTCAGGTTGGGAACCACCTTATACGGAACGAGCTTTCCAAA
Source organism: Microcaldota archaeon (assembly GCA_043814255.1). GTDB lineage: Archaea > Micrarchaeota > Micrarchaeia > Burarchaeales > JAKAKT01 > CAZYPB01. The sequence goes on along the minus strand of JBDRKD010000076.1, from coordinate 14,116 downwards.
GAGCAAGCCACGCCAATGCCACTCGACGCATGTGTTGCCGATACGCAGGGAGAGATAGGCTACATGCTCCAACAGACAATCTCAAACGAGCTTGGGAGGTTAGGGCTCCACAGCACAGTGGCCACAGTAATAACGCAAGTACTTGTTGAAGCAAACGATCCGGCATTCCAGAACCCAACAAAACCAGTCGGTCCATTCCTCCAAAAGGAAGAGGCAGATAGGTTGGGGAGGAAGGGATATACGTTCTCAGAAGATTCAAGGGGGAGGGGGTTCAGGCGCACAGTCCCATCCCCAAAACCAACACATATACTCGAGCTGGAAACAATACGCAGTCTTGTTGAGAACAGAGTCACTACGATAGCGTGCGGCGGCGGCGGGATTCCAGTTGTAAAGGCAGGTGGGTTCTACGTTGGGGTGGAAGCAGTGATAGACAAGGACCTATCCTCAAGCCTCCTTGCGCGGGAACTTGGGGTCTCCAAGTTCATCATACTCACAGACACAGATAATGTATACCTTGATTTCAACAAGCCAACGCAGAAAAAGTTACTCAAGCTCGGTTTCCAGGAGGCCAGGCGCTACCTCTCGGAAGGCCAGTTCCCGGATGGGAGCATGGGGCCGAAAATAATGGCTGCAACCGAATTCTTGAAATCCACAGGAAGGGAAGCGTATATAGGCTCAGTGGATAGGGTGCTTGAGATCCTGAAAGGGGAGTCAGGGACTTGCATATCCCACTAGAAGCTCAGAAGCCCACGGTATTTCATGCCCCTATACCTGTCTGGGGCGTGCATAACTCCAAAACACGTCATTCTTGCAACCCGCGCAGGCTCGCTTCTGCTAACATGCGTTAGCACATGGCCTCCTTTCATCAAGAGCTTCGTTCTCATCATGAATGGCATCGCCTGAATACCAGCGGCTTCAAAGATAGCATACATCCTAAATAGTTCGAATGCGAACAGGAACGGGATGAAGAGCGTGAGTTCGAACCAGTTCTGCCTGAGGAACAGGTTCTTGTTATCCGTTCTGGAGAAATTCACTGCCAGATCTATGAAGATTACCGAGATGCCTGCAATCTCAATGAACCCAAGTATCTGGTGCATGCGCCCAACCGGATGATATATCAGTTCGATAAAGAGGACAAGGGTCATGGCAACCAAAGATGAAACTACCACAAACCTCCACGCACTAATCCGTCTGAAAGAATCTTTTATCTCCTGAGGGCGCATGACCTCACCTCAATCGTAACACGTTTTATCTGATAAGCAGTATTTAAATTTAACTGTCTAAATATGGCAGATAGTATGTATGATGTTCTTATAGTGGGTGCCGGTCCAGCGGGCATGTCCGCAGCAATCTATTCTGCCAGAAAGGCACTCTCTACAGTTATTATAGAGTCCAAATCAATCGGCGGAGCAACGGCCCGCGCTCCGATAGTCGAGAACTACCCTGGGGTCGAGAAGCTTACTGGGGTCGAGTTGTCAGAACGCATGAGAAAGCAGGTTGAATCATTCGGGGTCAAAATAACCATCGGCAGCGTTGTCGGCGTTTCGAGGAGCGGGGAGTATTTCAAAATCAAAACAACCGATTCGGAGTATGATGCGAGGGCAGTAGTACTTGCAACAGGTTCGTACTATGAAAAGCTGGGGATACCGGGTGAAAAGGAGTTTTTAGGTAAAGGCGTTTCGTACTGCGCCACTTGTGACGGCGCATTCTTCTCAGGGAAGAAGGTTGCGGTAATAGGCGGCGGGAACACTGCCCTCTCTGCAGCCATAATGATGTGCGACATAGCTAGCGACATCTACCTGGTCCACAGGAAAAAGGAACTTCGCGGGGATGAATCGCTTCAGCAGAGGCTGGGGAGGACAGGGCTTGTCCTAGGTTATGCTCCAAAGAGCATAGTTGGCGATAGGTTCGTCACAGCCCTCGAGCTGGAACACATGGAAACGAAGGAGAAGAAGACGCTGGCGGTGGATGGAATATTCATAAACATAGGTACTGTTCCAAGCTCGGATATTGCGAAATCAATCGGGGCAGAGGTCGATGAAAGGGGCAACATAAAAGTCGATTGCAATGGGGCGACAAACATCCCCGGTCTATTCGCGGCAGGTGATGTCACAGGGGGGATAAACCAGATAGTCATTGCAGCCGCACAAGGAGCAGCAGCCGCAATAGGGGCCCACCAGCACATAAAATACGGAAAATCAATTTGAGAGAACCAGCGTTCCGGAATGCTCGTCTATCTCACACCTGCCTTTCAGAACACCCTTTATCTCATCCCAACCTTTTCCCCGTTTCCTCATCTCACGTATTGTTTTCAAAATATCCTCAATCTCATTATACCTGGAATATATCTCATCCCCACTCCTCTTGCATTCTTCCGCTAACTTCGACATGCTTTCATAATGTTCCCGCTGTTTCTGAAGCCTTTTTTCGAGCTTCGCCCTCCGACTTTCCGTCCCACCCTCGCGTTCCCCCTTCCCCTCAAACCCAGCATTCACACATTCGTCAATTGCCCCTGAGAGCGTTTTGGTCTCTTCACATTCCAGTTCACTGTACTTACCCAGAGCAACAAGGGAATAATCGACAGGCTTCCCATCCTCCAGATATACGCACGCTTTTCCACTTGTATAGATTCCATTGAGTTCCTTTACAAGGGAACTGACCTGCTCCTCACTGAGTTTCGATGCATCTGTTTTCAGCTCAAGTCCCGCCCTCAAACACGCCTCCTCAAGGTAGGCATTGCCGAAATTTGTCTTAGAGGATAGGATTGCCATCAATGCCTTTGGTTCAAGAACATCGCGTAAGCTCCCATCATCGAACGGAGGCGATATTCTACCCGATTGCGGGAACCTGTACTCCCGCCCTCCCTTCAGCACCCTGTCCTTCCACTCCTCCATTCTATAGACCCGGGCAATCGTCCCATCAGGCTGAGTCAGGGCAATGTTCCCTTTTGCAAACATCTCGAAGATAAGGGAGAAGATCCCAAAATCAAACACAACTACCCTATCGAACCCATGCTGCTTAATCGATTCAAGCTTCGCCCCTTTCAACCTCTTCCTCAGGTACATTGTTATGTTGGTCGGGATTTTCGGGGCTTCCTTGATGTATCTCGTGAGGTGCATCCTCTCCCCGAGCACCACTGTCAGATCCTCATATCTCCCAGGAACCCTGAATCTGAACCTGAATTCGCCCTCCTCCAGCTCATATGTTTTCTCGAGCCTCCCTCCAACCAATGACTGGAGTTCCCTGCAGATGTACGAATATTCCAGATTTGCCATGCTCCGCATGTTTAATTCCTGCCTGAAAAGATTTAAAGAGCCTAGTGTTTTAAGCAATATTATGCATGTAGTGACTGGGGGCACAGGCAGAATCGGGTCACACCTAGTGAAGGCGCTTCTCTCGAAGGGGGAGAAGGTCAAGGTTCTCGTAAGGAAGAAAGACGCCGTATTGCCCGAAGGGGCCACCCCACACATCGGGGACATTACGGACAAGGCTACCCTTGAGGGGCTTGTCGAGGCAAAGGATACTGTATTCCACATGGCAGCAGTCATCGATGAGCGCCTGAACGACAGGATGTTCTACGATGTCAATGTTCTTGGAACCACAAACATCATCAGCGCGTGCAGGGGAAAGGGGGTATCCCACCTTGTGCACGTGAGTTCGGTTTCGGTGTTCGGAAACCCGGAGATATTGCCTGCCACGGAGCAATGCCCAAAGAAACCACTTTCAAAATACGGAAAATCGAAGATGCTGTCAGAGGAAATCATTGTCAGGCAGTGGAGGAACATCAACTCAACAATAGTCCGCCCAGGGATGATTTATGGGCTTGGATTCGATGAGGGGTACTTCCCAGTTCTGAAGGGCCTCCAGAAGGGAATGATGCCAATTATCGGGAGCGGGGAGAACCATGTGCCTCTCATACACATATCCGATTTAGTGAAAGCGCTCATCCTTGTTTCAGAGCACGAGGATGCAATCAGGGACGATTTCAATATCACCGGCCCTGGCCACCCGACACAGAGGGAGCTCTTCAGAACAGCATGCAAGCACCTTGGCGTTAAGGAACCAGATATCTCAGTGCCCATCTGGCTTGCAAAAATCGCCCTCCCGATAGTTTCCATATTCTCGAAATCCCATTTATCCCAAGAGCACCTAGAACGGCTTACCCGGGACAGATCATTTGATAGCACAAAAATAAAGAAGAATCTTGGGTTCGAGCCCGCAACAAGCCTCTCGCAAGGAATAAAAGAGATGGTGGAGTATTATAAGGAAAGGAGGTTGATTGCATGAAAGTCGCAAAATACATAAAGGACACGCTTGAGCGGGACGGTTCAATGCTGTTCGTTCTCATAGATCCATGCGACCACAGTTCAAAGGAGAAGGCTTCCCAGACTGCGTATGAGGCGTGCGAGGGAGGTGCGGACGTAATACTTATCGGCGGTTCTATAGGCGCCCAAGGGTCCCTTCTGGATGATACCACCCGTATGATAAAGGAGAAAGTGAACGTTCCAGTGGTCCTTTTCCCGGGGAACATAGCGACAATCACGCAATACGCGGATGCACTATACTTCATGTCCCTCCTAAACTCAAGGAACCCATACTGGATATCACAGGCCCAGACGCTGGCAGCACCCATTGTCAAGAGGATGGGCATCGAGGCATTGCCCGTGGGTTACATCGTTGTCGAGCCAGGTGGCACAGTCGGCTGGGTCGGGGATGCGAATACTGTCCCGAGGGACAAACCGCAGATAGCGGCATCACTTGCATTGGCAGGCGAATTCATGGGGTCCAAGTACATAATCACGGACGTAGGGTCCGCATCGAAGCTCGGCCCTGTTCCAACTGAAATGGTATCAGCTGTTGCAAAGGCGCTGTCTATCCCATACATCATCGCAGGCGGGATACGGACACCAAAGCAAGCGGCTGACATAATCAAGGCAGGCGGGGACATACTCCAAGTCGGGACGGCAGTGGAGAACAAACACAACGCAAAAGAAATCGTGCAGTCAATCTCAAAATCGATAAAGAGCGAGGGAAAGAAGAGAGTGTGAGCTACCCTCTTTTGATGACGACAAATGATTCCGTTTCATGTTCCACCCAAAACCCAGAGTATCCGTCATTCCCAAGAAATCTCTCCATATACGCATCCCTATCAAGAGCGATGTATTCGTGCTGTTTTTCGAATTCTCCAAATGAAATACTCGGATGGAGGAAATGGAGAAGAAACGCACCCGAGACGTCAAGCGTCCCGTCAGGAAGTTCCGAGTCAACCACCAATCGTTCAAGCTCGCAATCGCTTAGGGCAGAGTGATCCATGAAAAGGGCGTCGATATTCTCGTGCATCCCGTTCTTCGGAAGCCCGTAATAAAGGACTGTTGGATTGTATTCCATTATCACCAGGACATCTTTCCCAAGGATATGCTCCCCAAGGTCCCGCGCATCGCGTTTCTCCTGTGAATCGACAACAAGGGATTGGTAATTATACACGCCTGGCAACGAGAGCAGCATGACCCCCAATGCAAACGCGATAACCAATGCGTCCACCTTCCCGTTGGAGAGCACTACTTTCCCGGCAAGAACCGAAACAACCGGCATAAGCGGGAGGAAATACCAGAACAAGGGGCCGGCTACAATCAGCGGCACCAGGGCAACGAGGCCCCAGGCATACCAGAAGCGCATGTCATCATCATTCCGGTACATATACGCCCCATAGACTGCCAGCGCGAGCCACACCATGCAGAACTCCAGTATCTCGATAACATTCAACCCGACATAATAGCCGAGCTTCATGTTCATCGGTATCCGGCTCATCGAGTCGAGTTGATACTGTTCCCCAATCCCGGGCATGAACGCATAGAGGAATAGGAACGCTAGGGGTATGGTCAAGAATGATGCGAATAATTCCCATCTCAGGGGGGTTCTCCTGTAATGCAACACCCAATACGCTATTGCCAGGAGCGGGATGATAAGGCCGACAATCGTTTTCGTGAGTATGGCCATAAACACAAACAACCCACCAAAAAGCGCGAACCTCCGGTCATCAACCGCCTTCATGTAGCACAACACCCCCGCAAGAATAAACGTCAAAAGCAGGGTGTCCATCAAAAGCTTCAGGCTTACGGCTATGGCCAACCCATTCCCGGCATAGGCGATTCCCGAGATGAAGCCCAGGTCCTCATTCCCAGAACCCCGCCGCACAACCAGGTACACCAATACAGAGCACAATGACCCAAGCAGAACCCCTGGGAGCCTGTATGTTATCTCCACCGGAAGCCCAAGTCCCATCAGCACAGCGATGAATACGGAGTAGACCCAGTACATGGCAGGCGGCTTCCACCCGGCCAAATCCCCCCCATACGTCGGGAGTGGATTCCACGTTGCAATCATCTCATCAATAGTCTGAGCATAGAGTGCCTCGTCCTTCACGAACGGACCTTGATTCATGAAGAGTATCCCGATTAAGAGCGAGAGGATGAACAGTATCGCAATTCGTTTTCTCATATCCAACAATACCCACTCACCTGTTGGTTCCCAGCCATCTGGATATCTCCTCAACTATAAGGTCCGCGCTCTTTGTGACATCTGGAGACATTCCTTCCGCAAACTCAACCACTGACGGCTGAATGCCGACGAGCCAAACGGTCTTCAGTTCAAGGAACTTGGAGAACTTCGACAATGGGAGGGAATGCGTGGAGAACGTAACGCCTTCGGATTCATTAGCATCAACAATCCGCACATCCCCAGGCACGCCCCCAAACTCAAGAGCGTCGAAAACCACGATAGTATCCTCTTCTGAAGCATTTATTCTCGATACGAAGTTCTCCGGGACAGTCCCGACATCAATACCCCCTATTCTTTTTGCAATGTATGGGCCGACACCATCATCTCCCTTCATTGGATTGCCCACACCTAAAAACAGGATGTTCTCCTTTAATATATGTGCCAACAGCAATGTCATCCCCTATTGGAAAAAAAGCAACGACTTCATTTAAATTGTTTCTCTACAATACGTATTTGATGGTATCCCTAAGCATAAAGCTCGCAATGGCAGTTTTGAGCATAGTGCTCTTGCTGGCGGCGGGAACAGTGGCGTTCCACTACCTGGAGGGATGGAACTGGGTTGATTCATTCTATTTCACTGGTGTGACACTAACCACCGTGGGCTATGGTGACCTGTACCCAACCACAGATGTTGGGAAGATATCAACGGTGATGATCTCATTTACAGGAGTCGCGGTGGTCTTCTATTCATTATCGGTCATCGCAACAGGGTATTTTGGAAAACAGCAGGAGATTATAGAAGAAAGGCTTAGCAGGACGCAAGAAAGCAACATGCGACAGACGCGGAAGAAGAGTATACTCGAACGCTTAGAAGAGCGGGAATGGCTGTAACAACATGAACGATATATTGTATGGTGTATTCATCATATGCATTCTCCTTTCTGGTTTTTTTTCAGCTTCAGAGGTGGCAATCTTATCCATGGGCCGTATCGGCCTCAAAAGGATCAGCGAAGAGCGCAGGCTGGGAGCAGGTTTTCTAAAAAAACTCAAGGAGAACCAGAGGAAGACGCTGGTGACAATCCTCATAGGCAATAACGTCGTCAATATCCTGGCATCCGCAATAGCAGCGGCCATAGCAATAGACATGTATGGGGAGATAGGGGTTGGAATAGCAACAGGCATAATGACATTCATTCTCCTTATACTTGGGGAGATAATCCCAAAGAGTTTCGCGTCCTCAAACCATGAGCGTTTTGCGCTCTTTGCATCACCACCGTTGTATTATCTGGGCATTGTGTTCTTCCCAGTGATACACTTCTTCGATTTCTTTGCAGGGCTTGTTTCAGAATCAGAGAAGGCTCCATTTACCGAGAAGGACCTGAGAACCATGGTGAGTATAGGCGTTGAGGAAAAGGTTCTCGAACTACGGGAGCAGAAATTGATAGACCGCGTCCTCAAATTCAACGACATCCAAACCAAGAACGTGATGGTTCCAATCAAGAACTTCATTTCTATCGATTCAAACCTCACAACCGACGATGCATCCAAGATAATCATCGAGCACGAATTCACCAGGTTCCCAGTCTATTCAGGAAAAAAGGACAATATAATCGGCATAATCCGGGTCAAGGACGTGCTTAAGAGGTTCTCTCAAGACATGGAGGGAAAGAAGCTCCAGGCAATAATAATCCCCCCAGTAAGAGTGAGGGACACGGACCTTATAGATGACGTATTCAAGCTTTTCCAGGAGGGCCACACGCACATGGGCCTAGTAGTAAACTCAAAACAAAAAGTTATCGGCTTAGTTACACTTGAGGACCTTCTCGAGGAGATAGTTGGGGAATTCGAGACAGATAGCACAGCAAAATTCCGAGGTCACGCATAATCAGCTTCTACCCAGAAATGGGCAATTCCTGTTTTAAACATTTCTTCACATAATAGTATGTTCATGTATGTATCCAAGAAATGGTCTAATGCAGAGATAAATGGATTCGCGAGGGATGCGCATGCACGCTCCTCAAATATAGTTGAGTTCTCAAAGCTCTTTGGAATAAAACTCCATTCAAACACAATTAGGGATAACGGGAGGCACTACAAGGAGCACCTATGCGGGGTCGCAGAAAAGACGAGGAGGGTTGTCCACTCTGAGAAATACGGTGATGCAGCTGAAGCCGCAGGGTATCTGCATGATGCGCATGAGGACGTTGACGGGGTTGTCATTCTAGACCCATGCAAGTGTTCACTCCATTTTACAGAATCCCCCCCATCGGTTCCAGGAGAACATGCTGGTAAACTGATAATAAACAGCGAACTAGCAGTGTTTGGGATGGATGGAGGCTATGCTTCTTTTATAATCTATATGGCAACTAGGGAGAAACACAACAGAACAAAGCCAGAATATGTTGAGAACATATTGAGGGCAGTCGATTCGGCACCAACACAGGAGCTCAAAGAACTCGCGACCATTACATTGATACTCAAGACCGCAGACCTTGATGAGAACACTGACTCAGGAGAGACATATGATCGGGAATACGGTCTTCGCGCGGCAAGGATGATGTATGAAGTTGATGCGGCCCAGTTCATCGAACAGAAGGAACACGCATTCACGGCAAAGAAGATGCGTTTTGCCATAGATAATCTGAGTCTCTTTCTACCTGAGATAGAGAAAAGATTGCTTATTGAGCCCGGGTTGGAGGGGAACCAATTCAATCCCCAGATGGCAAGGGATAATCCGCATTATGATTATGATAGGATGAAAGCACTGCTAGCGTCAGTTTATACCAACTCAATCGAGATCTTTGGCACTGCCTTCCCACAAGAAATAATCCACCACATTACAAGTCAAATCGGAAGGGCTAAAGTAGTGGCTGGATTCCAAGGGTACACCCCAATTATAGAAAAAGTGAACTCAAGGAAAGAAGGGGCGCTTCAAGGAAATCATGAGTAATAATATTCTCCCCTCTCCCTCATCTCCCTATCTAGCTTCGAGTCGGGCTTGTTTATCCTCGGCCTTAGGGAATCCTTATCCCTTCTCATAGTAACGCCCATGCGTTTTAGGAATGCGTTCATCCCAGCCCTCTTGTCTAACGGCTTCCCTGCATTTCCGGATTCTCCGGATTCTCCATCGAACACAATCATCCTGTCCGATACAGAATCTAGGAGAACAACATCATGATCAACGACAAACGCAGTTTTCTCATTTCGTTCGATGAGTCTCCTTATAACCGAAGAGAACCTGAGCCTCTGCTCGATATCCAGGAACGCAGATGGCTCGTCAAGCAGATAGATGTCTGAATCACGCGCTATGCATGCACCTATGGCAACCCTCTGGAGCTCCCCACCACTTAGGTTCCTGACATCCTTGTCCATGAGCGTTCTGATGTCAAGCCCCGCACTGACCTCTGCATTGAACACCTCTTTGTTTATGTCTGCCGCATCCATGTAATCCGCGACAGTCCCTTCAAAATCTTGTTTTATGTATTGGGGTTTATATGAGATTCTCAAATCAAATTTCGCTTCACCAGAGTCCGGTTTCTCAATCCCTGCAATCATCTTCACGAACGTAGTTTTCCCAATGGCGTTGGGGCCAAGTATACCAACAATCTCTCCAGATCTTGCTTCACCTCCCTCACACTTAAGCTCAAACCTGGGATATGTTTTCGAGAGCGCAGGGTATGCAAACGCAGTTTTACCTCCCACCATCTCAACCGCACCAGAGAAGAACTTTATCCCATAGTTCCTGAAGCGCACGTTCTCTTCCTTCATATACCCATCAAGATACTCATTTACCCCATTCCGCGCAACCTTTATCCCAGAGACAACACCATACGCCCCAGCGATTCCGTAGAATACATGGATGTAATCGCTCAGATAATCAAGTACTGCCAGGTCATGTTCCACCAACACAACCCTCTTCTCCTTGCTCAGTTCCTTGATGTGTTTTGCAACCGAGAGCCTCTGCTCGATATCCAGATAGCTGGTTGGTTCATCAAAGTAATAGACATCTGCATCACGCAGGAACGTTGCGCAGATTGCAACCCTCTGGAGTTCCCCGCCAGAGAGTTCTGGAAGGTTCTTCCCAAGGCAGTCCCTCAGCCCAAATAACCCGATAGCATCGTCGAACACTCCCCGCTCGTCATTCTTCCTTAACAGGCTCTCAACAGTTCCCGGGAAAACTTCCGGGATGATATCCACATTCTGTGGTTTGTAACTTACCTTCACCCCCTTCTTGAGAGACAGGAAATAATTGTAGAGCTCCTTGCCCTTGAACCTATCAAGAACATCCGACCACTTAGTTTCCCCATCGTAGTCCCCCATATTGGGAGATATTTTGTTTCCTAATATCTTGATTGCTGTGCTCTTGCCTATTCCATTGGAACCAATAAGCCCAACAACGGATTTCTCTTTTGGCAGGGGAAGGTTGAACAACCTGAAGGAGTTCACGCCATACTGATGAACGAGAGTCCCCGCCTCATGGGCAAGGTTTATGATTTTTATGGCCCCCACAGGACAGCGCTTTACGCATATACCGCATCCAGTGCACAACGATTCAGAAATGATCGGGAATCCAGTTTCCTTATCTACGATAACCGTTTCCTCGCCCATACGAACTCCAGGGCATACTTTCATGCAGAGATAACCGCATTTCTCTTTGGTGCATTTGTCTCTATCTATGATGGCTATTCTCATGAAAACACCAGAGGATACACTTTATAATCTCCGTTCTATAAAAATTCTCTTATGAGAATCACGGGCCTCAACGAAACAACAGGTGAGCTAAGAGTCATGCCCGAGAACACCGAGGACCTCTGGCACATAGAGCGTGTGCTGGAGCCCGGAGATTTGGTGAAAGCCAGGTCTCTCAGGAGGTTCAAGGTTCAAGAGGGAGAAAGCGGTGAAAAGAAGCAGGTTACAATAGAGCTGGAGGCAAAGAAGATTGAGTTCCATAAGAATGTCAATGTCCTCAGGGTCATGGGGGTCATAAAACGGGGGACGCCCGAAGAGTTTGTCCAGGTGGGGAGCTACCACACAATCGATGTTGAACCAATGAGGAAGTTGAGCATAACAAAGAAGTGGAAGAAATATCAATTCGATAGGCTCAAGAAGGCTCAAACGGAAACAAAACGCCCGAGACTAGGCATCGTAGTTATGGATGAGAGGGAGGCTGCGTTTGCGCTTCTCAGGGGCTATGGTATTGATTTCACCTCAAATATCTCTGCAGCGACATCAAAGAGGGATGATAGACACGATGAGCACCAGAATCAGTTCTTCGGAAACATCACTTCCGCAATCCAGAATATGGAGGTTGAGAGGATAATTGTGGCAGGCCCTGGCTTCGCAAAGGATAACCTGAAGAGGTTCATTTCAAATAAGGACCGAGAACTTCTGAAAAAACTATCGTTCGAACATGCGAGTTCTGCTGAGAAAAGCGGGGTATATGAATTGCTAAAGAACGGAGTAGTTGAGAAGATTGTCGGGGAACAGAGGGTCGAGAGGGAGTTCAGGCTCATGGAGCGGTTAATGGCAGAGGTGAGCAAAGGGACAGGGCTGGCTGCTTATGGCAAGGCAGAGGTTGGACAGGCAACCGAACACAAGGCGGCAAAAGAGCTTTTTGTAGTTGATGATGTCTTGAGGCAGGATAAGGAGATGGAGGAAATTCTCGCGCAGGCCGAGAGGCAGAAGTGCGAAATCACGATCTTCTCTGCTGAGAATAATGCAGGAAAACAGCTTCAGGGCATTGGCGGAATAGCTGCAATCCTCAGGTTCCCAATAAACTAGAGGGATCTGAACCATTCAGTGAGTGAGACAAGGTGTGTTGTCATTTCCCTGCCAATTTTTACAATGCCTTTTTTTTCAAGCCTATCGAGTGAAAGGGCCAAACTAGATTTTGGGATGCCGCTTTTCCTCTCCAAGTCACTTCTCCTCATCTCGCCCCCTGTGCCGATAAGTTTCTCAATTATCCTGACATCGTTTTCATTTAGCGCTTTCATGAGGTTCCGCATCCCCTGAGTTGCGGTTACAGTCTCGTTCCCTGAAGTATCAGGTTCATCCCTTTTCCCACTCTTCTTTCTGAACAGGTAGTACACTATGGCCGCGAGCGCAAGTATGGCAAACAAGCCGCCAACAATGCCCATCAGGAATATCCAGAAAGCCCCGAACTGGAATCCAATACCTACATCATCCCCCCCATCAATCGGATTGCCATTCCCACCGTTGTTGGAAAACCCATAGTTGACCCAAACGCGTTCCAACGCACCTCCAGACGCCCATGCAATGACAAGCGAGTCACTCTCGCTCATAATCACCCCGTCTCCTGGCCCCACGTCTGACACCGTGGCTGATTTTGGAAGGGCTATTGAGATATACGTGTTCGTAAGGTTCTCCGGGAGAGTTATAGATGCCCTCCAGTTGTTTCCAAACCACTGCGCTATTTCATTTGTGCGGTATGAGACAGTGGCCATCCTGTCCCCAGTGACTGATAGAAACAGGGAATTATTCTCTTTTGTGTACATGGCGCCTTTCACATATGGTGCATTGACATCGGATGGAAGGGGGACCACGACCCCGCCAGGACCGCTAAATGTGGCGAAAACAAAGGCGTCCCCTTCCTGATTGACAATGACCTCGTAATTTGCTCCAACTCCCTGGGAGCATACAAAATTAACTAGGCATAATAGAGCGATTGCTTGGAAAGCCAACTTCATTCAAACACCGCCTTCTAAGAAACTATTTCCAGCAGCGTGCTATATATTCTTATGGCTCCCCGGACTGTCCATTCCCCAGTCTCAATATCTATTTCCCCAACCTCTTTTGAGACTCCATTCTCACTTGTTACAAGCGTTCCCTTTAACTCATCCCCCTGGCTTGGCAAGAGTGAATATCCCTTCCCATCAACGACTACGCCGCCAATGATCTTCCCAACTCCAGTGCTCTCGATCTCACCCATAATCTCATCCACATTCATCTTATCAGTGAGCATCTTCCGGATGCGTTCCCTCTCAATCATCTTCCTTCTCACCACATTGACTGAGAGTTCCTTATCTGGACCTTCCTTCACAGATAGTTTCTTTATGAGGCTGTTTTTTATGTTCACAATCCTAACTTGTTTTCCTTGAGTCTCATCCAATACATACTCGACATGCGAGTCAACTATACCATTCGCCTCTTCCGACGCTCCAGCGTCATCTGATTGGAGGGCCTCAAGCAACATCCCTTTTACTGTTGCGTCTGCATGTTGCAATTCGTAGTTGAGTATGCTCACCCGTGTAGATGGTGTATTGAGTTCCTCTGCACTGAGCTCCCGCACCTGATAAATCATAGGTTCTGGTTGCATCTCACCCGCTATGCTCTCTACTCCTTGAACTGGGCAGGCACACGTAGTCCCAACCCGTTTACATCCAGGAGGACAGAGCGGAACCGGTTCTGGTTTTACACCATCCTTGCGCACAAAGGTGCAGCTCTCCACATAGTACATATCGAAACTCCCGTCATCCACAGCACTTGTTGGCCAGCCTTTCGAAGTGATGATCTGCTTTACCTTTGTCCTTGAAACTCCTTTATGCAATTCCTGTAATATCATAAGATTTCCCTTTATAATATTCCTTCTTTTTATCTC
>JBDRKD010000075.1:0-9221 GCA_043814255.1 Microcaldota archaeon | reverse complement strand
GTGCTTCTTGTCATCGAACCGATGCTAACCCCTTCTCGGATTGAATTGAGCATCATAAGGATTGTTTGTGTTGTTGGCGAATGCTCTGCCTTTTCCATAAACGCCCTAAATGCTTTTCCCATGTTTCTTTTGCAAAGAGTTTTGAAAACAACTGTTACTACCTCTGGGTTTGGGTGTTTTAGTAGAGCATCTGATTCACGAACAATGGCTTTTGGTCTGCTCCTTGCCAGAATATCTACTGCATTTACAACCATTGGATCTTCTTTTTTTGTGAACACGCCGAGTAGAGCTTTTTCTATAGTGTGATGGTCATCTGTTAGAACATTTAGTTCAAACGCATCCCTTGCCATCTGAAATGCGACCTCCCTAAAGTCAGTATCATGGCCAGTCCAATTTATTTCATTGAGTATATCTGTTACCGTATTGAGAATTCGACTGCTGCCGGAGGTGTCTGGGTTTACGTTTTTTAATCTCGCTCTTTTCTTGAGTTTTCCCACCTCAATACTCTTGAGAGAATCTAAAGTTGAATCGTCCAGAAGTCTGATCCCCACAGCATTGAACCCTAATTTCAAGCCTGTTGAAACAGTCGGTGGTTTTTTGTAATTAGGTTTTCTTCTGATAGTTGGGATAACGCTCAAAACTACACCCCCAGAATAAGAGTAATATTATGCGAAAAACCGAATATAAAGGTATATGTTCAATGAAATACTTGGTTCCAATGGCCAAAGCACTTCTCTTCGTACATAGTGAGAAGATACCTGTGCGTTCCCATAAATACCCGCATGTTAACCTATCCAGATCCACAACGATCTTCCCGATGTCCGCGACCGAATACCTTACGAGCATTGGAAAAGGAAAGATAATGACTGTTGGGTTGGATGAGGGAGACCTTGAAGAGGCAAACGAACGCTGGCTCAAGAACCGCATATTGCTGATCAGGTTAAGGGGAGACCTCTACTCGACTAGATTTATGGATGAAGTTGACACCCTTAGGAAATGGGCGAAGCACGGGGTATCTGAGGAATCAACAGGGGAATACAACAGGAGATTGAACATTTTGAGAAAGAACGCCCGCGTCCTGCGTGGGAGGCTCTTCAGAACAAAGTCTGTTGAGGTGCTCGTCAGAATCATTGGTTCGCTGGCGAAGCCTAGGTTTAAGGAGGATAAGTTCGATAGTGCCTTTTCCAGGATGAAAAGGGTTACCTCTCCGGAGCAGGAGAGATTCAAAGAAAACGTTTTGGATACTCTCATGCGGCCCATGACAGTAGATGAACTTGCGCGGAAACTTAATATGAACAAATCAACGCTTAGGAAACGGATGCTACTACTCAGGCGAAGCGGGCTTGTCAAGGCCACAACGCAACGGCTCGCTATAGGGAGACCTAGGATAGTCTATTTCCTAACCGCGGATATCTAAGTGGTGGGTATGAAGTTCATAACCGTAAAACGGATGATGGAACTGGAAAAACACTCCGAGGATAACGGGACAAGCACACTTGAACTTATGGAACGGGCAGGCATGATGTCTGCAGAGTTCATATGTAGAAGAGTGAAACCCAACTCAAAAATCCTTATTGTGTGCGGAACTGGAAATAACGGGGGGGACGGGTTTGTCTGTGCGAGATATCTTGCGCACGAATTCGATGTATCGATCCTTAGGGCTGTTGGCTCAGGAACAGCAGAGGCTATTTTTAACTTCAAAAGGATTTCTGAAAGCAGTGTCAACGTACTTGATGAGTGGCCAAAGGAAAAACTAGATGTTGTAGTGGATGCGTTACTTGGTACTGGAACATCTGGTAGACTCCGGGAACCAATTGCGTCTTTGGTTAGAAGAATAAATGACTCTGGCGCAATTGTTGTTTCAATGGATATCCCAACCGGGGTTGACCCAGATACTGGAGGTATCACAGATATCGCGGTTAAGCCAGATTATACTGTGGCATTCCATGCTCCAAAAAAAGGCCTTATGAACACCGCGTGCGGGGAGATAGCCATACTAGACATAGGACTTTAACCTGTTTTCTTCTGGTCTCTCTTGACCCAATCCTTCTTGCTCTCGCAATCTGGGGTGAGACACATCTCAAAGCGCTTTCTCTTCATGAAAACAAGTATTATCGGGGTGTGGCAGAACCCGCAGACCTTACCTGTTTTTTTGAATGAATATCTTTGAGGCAAGGGATATATTGCATTGCACTTTGGGTAGCCTGAGCATCCGACAAAAAACTTTCCTGCCCTTGAACGTAATTTTATGAGGTTGCCCTTACACTTCGGGCATTCCCCCATGATACGATCCTTCTGTTCTGTATCTATGATGGCCCCGACAATTTCCTTTCCTATGTTCTTCTCCCTAAGCTTCATCCCGTCCAATATCTTAGTTAAGACCTCGCGGCCCTCACTGAGAATGTCCTGCTCATCTGCCCCGGCATCCTGTATCCTGGATATCTGGCTTTCGAATTTCCGCGTAAGTTCAGCATCGAGAATCTGCGGGGCGTATTTCTCAAGAACGCCATTTACGGCAAGGCCAAATTCTGTCACACGTATCTTCGTATCAGAGACATAACCCCGCTTGAACAGGGTCTCCACGATGACTGAACGCGTCGCCTTGGTGCCGAGGTCCTTTGATTCGAGTGTCTGTATTATGCTGGCTGCAGTATATCTCGCTGGTGGATTCGTCTTCTTCTCATCCATCCCAATCTTGGAAGCCACCACGTCTTCGTTCTCCTTGAAATCAGGAAGTTCCTTCTCCTCCAGTTTCAGGTAAGGCCCGTAGAATTCAAACCAGCCTGGAGAGACTGTCCTTATGCCGCTCGCCACATAGCTCTCTGAACCAAGAGTTAGTGTTATTTTAACACTCTCGCGCTTTGCATGTTCTGCGAAGCACGAAAGGAACCTCCGGCATATGAGGTCATAAAGCTTTCCGCCCCTCGCATCCATGCTTCCTCTAATGCCTGTCGGGTGAATTGCAGGGTGTGCTGAATCTGACTTCTTTCCTTCGATTGGCGTGAAGCGATTTGACGTACGGAGTTGCTCTACTAATTTTGCGTATTTCTCGTTCTTGCCTAATGCAGCCAATATCTTCGGGAAATTGAGTTTTTTTGGGAGTTTTTGAGATGACGTTCTTGGGTAGCTTATGAGCGAGTCCTCATAAAGAGATTGGGCAATCTGGAGCGTTAGCGACGGAGAAAAACCGAATGTCCTATATGCTTCCACTTGAAGACTCGTTAAATCGAATGGTGGGTTTGGGAGTTGGGTGAATTGCCTCCTTGCAACAGAAGCCACTGTTCCGTTCTTATCAGAATCGTTCAATGCCTTCTCTGCCTTCTCCTTTTCCCTAAAATTACCCCTCGCATTCATGAAACGTGTCTTCCTGACCAACGCATGAACCTGCCAGTATGGAACCGATACAAATGCACTTATCTCTCCCTCTCGCTTGCTTAGAATGCTTAACGCTGGGCCTTGGACGCGGCCTATGGAAAGAACCCTGTATGTTCCTGCGGCCCTTACTGATTGCATAAGCGCCCTGCTGAGGTTGATCCCATAATACCAATCCATTATATGGCGGGCCTCTGCTGCAAGAGCGTTGTTATGGTCTAAGTCACTCATTGTCTCGTACGCATCCACAAGCTCGTCTACCGTCAATGAAGAGAATTTCATCCTCTTCCCATGTTCTCTCTTGCACGCATATCTGATGACATTGGCCCCTATGAGTGATCCCTCAAGATCATAATCGCATGAATTAATGAATTCGTCGCAGTCCTTTGCAAGGGCCTCTATGAGTTTCAGGTATGGTTTTGTGAACGCAGAACCTTTGCTCACTTCATAAGCTGGAACCCATTCAATGTCAAATATGGGATATGCGCTCCCTTTGGCCTTCTGTTTGAGGCCATATATGTGGCCAACTGCGGCAACAATCCTCAACTTGTTTCCTCCCCGCTCAAGCTCGTAATAACTAATCTTGCCCTTGCTCTTCCTTTTGTAATTCCTACCTCCGAGGGCATTGGCGAGTTTTTCGGCGACCTTTGGTTTTTCGCAGATTATAAGTTGCATGTTAGGTGATTATGAAACAGAAATTTTAAAAGTGGTAGGGAACTCAGCAGTATTTCGCGAGTTTCGAATTCTTTGGGAGCTCCTGCCTCTTCGCTCCAACAAGCAATTGGGAGAGCTCGTAGACCTCAATGCCTTTTGAGGCTTCCTTCAGGCAGATATAGCACATGGGGCATGTGGTCACTAGGATGTCCGCGCCGGTCTTCTCAGCATATACCATTCTGTCCTCGGATACGGCCTTTGTAAGGTCTGGATAGTTGGCTTTCACGCCGCCACCTCCTCCGCAGCAAAGGGAACGCTCGCGCGAGTATTCCATCTCGATTATTTCGCAACCGATGGATGAGAGTATCTTTCTTGGGGCATCATAGATTCCGGAATACCGCCCAAGATGGCAGGGGTCGTGATATGTCACCTTAAGGCCGTCATATTTGGGGAAGCTTACCTTGCTCAGAGCTTTCTCTATCTCGATAACCATGTGCTCGAGCCTTATGTCCCAATCGATGATTTCCTTGTATGTATTGAAAACTGAATAGCACGTCGGGCAGGAAGTTATGACCTTCTTGATTCCATGGTCGCTGAATGCCTTTCTGTTTTTCAAAGCCAGGTCCTTCACATCCTCATCATAACCCTGACTCCTTGGGGGAGAACCGCAGCAGAACTCCTTATCCCGCAAAACAATGAAATCCACCCCGAGTTTCCGGAGTATCTTCTTATAATTGTCCTGGATGTCAGGAAGGACTACCTTTGTGAGGCACCCAGGATAGTAAATGGTATTCCCCCCTCCAAACATATCCAGCAATCCCATGAAACCACTCATTCCAGATATCGTGCCAGCAGTTCGCTTGCCAGGCTGTTGTCATCGACCTCCATGGCACAGAGGACGAACTCACCTGTCTTTGTCAGTAGATGAACATTTGTAACATTAACCCCTTTGTCCGCAAGAATCCTGGCTACTCCAGAAAGTTCGCCAGGTCTGTTCGAGAGCCGGATGACCAGGATATCTGAGGACAGGACTTTGAACCCCCTCCGCTCGAGTTCCCTCTTTGCGCTAGCCTCATCCTTCCCAGAAGTCAGAATCCTGCATACTGCTTTGTTCCCAGTGACTTCGACGTCTATGCTCTCTATGTTTATGCCCTTCTTGCCGAGTGTCTCGGATATGTCTGCAAGAAGACCAACCCGATCATCTGTCACTATGCACAATTCCTTCATGAAAGTATACTGGCATGGCATTATAAATTACTTGCGCCTGACGCGTGCGACCAATCCAGATATGCGCCTATTGCCCTGATACGAAGCCATCTCAAGGTAAACCACATACAGAAAAGTGACTGCCATCGCCAAGACGAAGAATGGACTCAAGTCGCTTAATTCGAGCACAAACAGGAGGTTATATGCCATATGGAGGACAAACGCACACAACAGCCCAATGATGAAGCGGGACTTTGATTTTAGCTTGCATACTATCAACGCGTTCGAGGCGGTGAAGAATGCGTGCGCGAGTGTCGTGAAGAACGACCTGTGGAATAGTATGTGTGTCCAATTCCTCACACCTAATGAGTCAGGGGTTGAGACATATGAGAAATAGAGCCAATTCTCGATAACTGAGAATCCTATTCCGATGGAGAACCCATAAAGCATTGCAAGGACTGTGTGTGGAATCCTGTGCTTAAAAAACTCCAACAGCCCTATGCCCTTCAATGCTTCCTCAAAAAATGCCGCAAGAGCGAGCAGTATGAATATTGGGTTTACCTGTAAAGACACCACGAGCAGTTCAAAGAATTGATTCAGCACAAGGGCTGCTGAACTCGCAACGGTTCCCCACATTGCCATCGGAAAGATGTTTGCCATGAGGTTGCGCTTGTATATGTCCGAGATGAATGCGATGACCAGAAATATCGTAAATGGAAGGAGCGCGCATATTCCGGAGATTATGTACACCAACGCCTCGGTTTGGTTAAGTCCAACGAAACCAGTGTTTGGGAACGCAATTAGGATTATCGAAACCCCGGCAAAGAACTCAATCAGCAGTATGATTGGGTTTGTAAGGGGGCCTCTTGCTGGAAGCACCTTTCTCCTATCCACGACTTCATTAACAAAGGGTATCACTATGACAAGGATGAACAGAAAACTCAGAAGGATGATTCCGAGATATGAGAATACTCCGAATAACTCTGAATCTATGGAATCCTCTCCTGCGGCATTCGCGGTACAGGCGAGAAACATGATCGCCAGGAGCAGGGATTCCAATTTCATTTAAGGACCTCCAGGACCCCCCTTGCGTCTGCAAATATGAAATCAGGTTCGCCTGTGAGGAGTTTGTCTAGCGTGTGGATTCCTGTGGGTACTGCGCCAGTCATCACGCCCGCGGCGCTGCCTGAAATGATGTCCTCAAGCATATCTCCGATATATATTATCATCCGTCTATCTACATCAAGCAAGTCGCATGCCCTTTCAACAGGTTTTGGGGAGGGCTTGAGTTCCCAGCCTACATCCTCCGCGGTAACGACTGTTGTAAAATATTTATACATTCCAAGCCTCTTGAGTTCAGTATTCATCCTCTTCCTGTTTGCGTTGGTAACAAGCCCTAATGGGACCCCCATTGCATGAAGCGTGGATAATGTCTCATCAGCATAAGGGAATGGACTTGATTGATCCGCTCTCGAATAATAGAGCTCGTACCATGCATTATCAAAATCCTTCCACTTATCCTCGCCAAGGCCGTGCTTCTGCTGATAGGTGTGATAATCGGCTGAGAACTCGCGCCTGAAACCATCATAGGTTATGTCCCCAGCACCAAAGCGCTTGAATAGATCCTTATATATTTTGAAGCAAACCTTCGCTGAATCATAGAGCGTCCCGTCCCAGTCGAAGAGCACTGCCTTTGGCTTCCTCATGAAAGGATTTGGGATTCTGGATTATAAAAGGTTGGGTTGAAGTTCATCCCATGCATCGGAGTCTGCGATTCTGCCATCCTTAAGCATCACCATGCGGTTGCAGAGCCCAACCAACACCTCATCGTGGGTTGCGATGATTGTTGTATGATTCTTCTTCAACTCTTCCAAGAGAGAAACGAACTCCCTTTTCACCCAAGGATCCATACCCATTGTCGGTTCGTCTAACAGCAATATCTCTGGTTCGGTTGATAGGACTGTTGCTATAGATATCCTTTTCTTCTCCCCGAAGCTCAGATGCTGTGATGAACGTCTTTCATACCCCTGCATCCCTACGTTGGCAAGAGCTTTTTTCACCCTCTCTTGCACTTCCCCCTGTCCAAATCCAATGTTTAAAGGTCCGAATGCCACATCATCAAAAACTGTTGGTGAAAAGAGTTGGTCGTCCGGGTTCTGGAAAACTACCCCCACTTTGCTTCTGACTTCTCGCAGATTGTCCTCGTTTGTCTGGAGACCCAAGATACTCACAGAACCTTCCCTCGGAGTCAGTATTCCATTCAAGTGAAGGAGCACTGTTGTTTTGCCAGAACCATTGGGACCCACTAACGCGAGGCATTCGCCTTTTTCGACATTAATGCTCATGTTGACCAACCCCCTGGACCCGTCTGGGTAGTCATAGTATACATTGCTCATTTCGATTATGCCCATATTCCCCACAGCCAATTCAGGATGATTATTAGACTGAATGCGCACATGGAACCCACATCGCTTGTTCTGACGTATTGTGAATCAACTGTTCTTGTGTTCCCAGTAAAGCCACGTGAGAGCATCGCGGCATATACCCTTTCTCCCCTCTCATATGAACGTATGAAAAGCGAACCTATTATGCTACCTGAACTCCTCAATGTTTCGAGAAAACCGCCCCTAAAGCAGCGGGATTCCCGTGCTCTCCTCATCCTCATGAGCTCATCTGTGAGGACAAACATGTAACGGTACATAAAGGACATCACCATCGTGATCACTCTCGGAACCCCAAGAGTCTGGAGTCCCTTCAGCAGATTGGAAAACCCCGTTGTCGATACGAGCAGAATGCTCGCAAGGATTGAGAGCCATGCCCGTGAGAACACGATTAGGATAATATTAAGTGCATCGTAAGTCACGGTAACCTTAAAATGCCCAACGCCATAGGAGCCAATGGCTTCTCCAGGCGTGAACATAAGGGTACTGAACAGCACGGGGACGAGTACGAACGGGCAGAACATAAGGGACCTTCTGAAAATAAACCCCAATGGAACCGTAGAAACAATCATAAGTGCAAGAAGTACCACAAAATAGAAAGCGAACACCTGTGGCCTTGCAGGAATTGTAACAACTGCCACGATGAACAGGATGGCCGAGAGTATCTTTATTTTTGGGTTGAGCCTATGAATAGGGCTGTCGAGTTTTGAATACCTGTCAATGAAGCTGTGTTCCATCTATCCCCCACTCCCTTTGGATACCAGTACTCTTCCTGCAAGGAAAACAAGTGTAAATGATATAGTTACGCCTATCGCCCCGGCCAACGAAGCTGCAAGTGTCTCGTTCTCTATTCCCAAAACGACATAATCGGGGAATGGAGACGCTATTGTTTCGTGTCCCTCTCCGTGCTCGATGAATCCCCCATCCTCTGCTACCCGCTCCAACCCATCCGGGTCTGGGGACGCGAAAAGCGAAAGGCCTCCTGCGAGGAGCAGGCACATCACGAGTGCAACGTAAACATACCTATCCATTCAAACACCTACACTTTCTTGAGCTCCAGAAGGTCCGGTCTTGTCCTATTTATGAAACCAACTACTGCGACGGTTATTCCGGCCTCTATTACCCCTATGATGGCGTGGACGCCAAGCATGGCGGGAAGAACTATGGCTATTGGGGAGATTCCAGAGATGCTAATCTCCACTGCCGTCGCAGCCGCAGCGAGCATTATCGCAAGCCAACTTGCTAGTGCCAAACCAACATATCTGCCGGTGTCGCCGCCGATTATTCTGCGTATCGAGACATAGATATAGTATCCGACTATTGTGCCTATCAGGCCCATGTTGAATATATTGGCTCCAAGGGCAGTGATGCCGCCATCCTGAAAGAAAAGCGCCTGCACTATGAACACAGACGCCAACACCATGGACGCGGACATTGGTCCGAGTATTGACGCTGCGAGAACCCCCCCCAGCATGTGGCCGGAAGTGCCTGCTGCAATAGGTGTGTTGAGCATCTGCCCGGCAAATATGAATGCAGCAAGTATACCCA
>JBDRKD010000074.1:0-8672 GCA_043814255.1 Microcaldota archaeon | reverse complement strand
GTATTGCAAGAATGGGAGAACAAGGGCATACCAAGGGGCTGACTGCAGGATAACTGAATTCCCCTGCGGAGCATACTTCTGCTGCGTGAATGGGTTATGCAAGAAGGACATGTCCAACAGTTGCCGCGATCCCTCAATTTCCATAATCGCGGGAGCCCAGAATGTGATGGCAAAGACGAAAGGTCCGCTCCTCCAGGGACAATTCCTGTTCATCTTCTCAGTGGTTGCCCTGATTGGACTGGCGGTGTATGCCTTCATCCACACAGAAGTGAAGTTCTGAGGGGGCACCCCATCCCTTTAAATTCTTTTTTTTCTTTATTCTTCTACATGAAGTTGAATGTACAATCTCTGGATTTGGAATATAATGGCGGGAAACTCTATGTCAGTGACCAGGAACACAAGCCCGACATCAGGACACTCGAACAGATGAAAGACCTGCTTTTCGATATTGATTATGCATCCAAGCAAGACAAACACACCCCGTTGTACCATATGTACCGGGACATAGTTCCTGAGCTAAAAAAGGATGGGTATAGGTATGACATTACGATACTCTCCCCAACCCCACTTGGGAACGAATTCAACAAGACATTCGGGCATTATCACCCAACAGCTGTTGAAAATCTCTCGTACACTGAACTATACAATGTCCTCCATGGGGAGGCGCACTACCTATTGCAGAAACCGGCAAACGATTGGCGCCTTGAAGAGGTAGTATTGCTAAAGGCAAAGAAGGGCGATTGCATTCCGATGCCCCCCAATTATGGGCATATCACAATAAACCCAGGGAAAGAGCCGCTGATAATGGCAAACCTGGTATCCCCAGACTTCTCCTCAGAATACAGGGAATACCAAACCAAGAAAGGGGGAGCCTACTATGAGCTGGTAAACGGAAAGACGATTCCAAACCCACTCTACGAAGCGCTTCCAGAACTAAAGATGAAGAAAGGCGGATGCAAAGCTGCATTCAAGCCAGACATCCTCGCTGCATTCTATAAAGACCCGAAGCCCTTCGAATTCCTGAAGGACCCGAGACTCTATAAGGACTAGACTCCTAAGCCCTTACCAACCAACAGCCCGGCAAGCAGGAGCGAAATAACACTCAATATCTTCATCATGATATTAAGCGACGGCCCAGCGGTGTCCTTGAACGGGTCCCCGACAGTATCTCCAATAACTGACGCCGCATGGGCGGGTGTTCCTTTTCCCCCAAAGTTTCCATCCTCTATGTATTTCTTTGCGTTGTCCCACGCCCCACCAGAATTGGCCATGTACACAGCCATCATCAGCGAGGATACGATAGCTCCACCAAGGAATCCACCAAGCGCTTCAACACCTAGAAGGTATCCAATCACTACTGGTGAAAGCACGGTAATGATAACGGGCATCACCAGCTCACCAAGCGCCCCCTTAGTGGCGATATCGACACATTTTGCATAATCTGGCTTCCCCTTGCCTTCCATGATTTTCTTTGTCTTGAATTGCCTCCTCACTTCCTCAACAACAAGGAACGCAGTCCTCCCAACAGCCCGTATTGTCATCGATGAGAACAGGAACGGCAGAGCACCTCCCAACACGAATCCGATGAAGACAATCGGTTTGGATATGGCTATTGATTCAACCCCAGCAATCGCGATTTTCTCGATGAATGCAGCGAAGAGGGAAACGGCAGCGATTGTTGCAGCAGCGATTGCGAATCCCTTTGTAAGCGCCTTCGTTGTATTGCCCACAGCATCGAGTTCATTCGTAATCTTGGCGGCATTCTTACCCAGCCCACTCATCTCGCTAATGCCCTGCGCGTTATCGGAGATTGGGCCGAACGTATCCATGGATACTGTAATCCCCGTAGTCCCGAGCATCCCTACCCCAACAAGGGCGATCCCATAGAAACCGAATACAGAGTAGCCGACGTATATCGCAGCAGCAACGATGAGTCCCATCCCAAACGAGCTCTCCATTCCGTATGCGGTGCCGCTTATGATTGTTGTTCCGGCACCTGTCTTAGATGATTCGGCTATCTCGATGACAGGTATCCTGCCAGTTATCCTGCTGAAAAACGTTCTATCCGAAGAAGTGTAATACTCCGTCATCATGCTGATGAGCTGAGTTGCAGCCAGCCCTGTGAACGTTGCATAGAAAGCCCTAATATCACCGAAAACAAACACCGAGATCAGAAGGAACAATAATGCCATGGTACCGTTCGCTATCCAGAGGCCCCTGTTCATCGCCCCCATGGCAGTGCCCGATTTCTTGACCTTCACGAACAGTGTCCCGAAAATGGCTGAGAACGCAGCAGCAGCATAGAACAATATGGGGAGCGCCATCCCAACAAGCCCATAGGCAACATCTGTACCCGGTCTTGTGGCAATGGCCCCTAGTATGATGGCAGCAACAAGCGATGCGACATATGATTCGTAGATATCAGCACCCATCCCCGCACAGTCCCCTACATTATCACCAACGTTGTCTGCGATGACCGCAGGGTTCCTCGGGTCGTCTTCAGGGATGCCTGCCTCAACCTTCCCAACGAGGTCAGCACCAACATCAGCCGCCTTCGTGAATATCCCTCCGCCAACCCGCATAAACAACGCGAGCAGGGATGCGCCGAAGCTGAATCCGATTATTATGCTACTTATCGCCTGAATCGTCGTTTCAACTCCAGATCCTATGTACTGGAAATATGTAATTATGAATATGATACTCACTCCAAGAAGACCGAGTCCAGCAATGATCATCCCATTCACAGTTCCGGCCTTGAACGCAGTCGTGAGGGCAGCATTCAAGCTGCTCTGTGCAGCATTCGCGCATCTCACGTTTGCCCTGACCGCAATGTACATGCCAGTATACCCTGCCAGCGAGGAGAAAAGTGCCCCAAAGACAAAAGTAACTGCCATAATCCAATTTATAGCAAGGCCAATCAACACAGCAAGGATTATCACAACAACAAACACTGTTCTGAATTGCCGCTTCAGATATGCGGAGGCCCCCTCCCTGATTGCATGGGAGATACTTATCATCTTCGGCGTTCCTTCAGGAAACCCAAGTACTGTTTTTCCCATATACAGACCATAAAGTAACGCAGCTAATGCCCCAATAGGTCCAAGAACCATGGCCATCATTTCAAGTTCCATCAAGAATCACCTCAGTTTACTACCCAAAAGTCAATTAAAAAGCTTTCTAATCGACAATCTCAAGCCCAAGAGCCTCCCCATTCTGGTCATACGCCATTGCGTCCTGCTCCCTGTACGGGTATGCCAGTATTATATGGACTCTTCCAAGCTTTGAGAAGAACATTCTGTCTCCTCTCGATGGCCTGTTGCTCGGTGCTGGATGCGAATGAACGCTCCCGCACGCGTGTGAGAACATCGGTATCATTGTGAAATCTATGCTCGAATACCCCTTCCCATAGACGCTTCTTGGCAGCACGAGCACATGCGTGATCTCACCCTGTTCATTATCCCTAAGGAGCCCGATGAATTCATCAGGATAGGTATTCTGTGCAGCGTGGAGCGCGAATTCAAGAGCCTCCCGCTTTATTCTCACCATCTTCTTTCCTCGCAAAAAGCAGATACGCAGTGTGCCACAACCCAAAATTCTCAGGTCTGAAACCCCTGTCCCGCACAAGCATCTCCCTCACAATGCACTCTATTGTGAATATCCCCCCAAAACCAACATTCCTGCATTCCCTTGCAAATTCCGATGCCTGCTCAGCATGCGGGAGGTACCCTACCACGAACCCCCCTTCCCTCAGAGCATTATATGCACTCTTTACAACAGCATGTGAATCAGCCAAATCGAGCGTCACCAAATCAACGTTCCTCTCACCAATGCCCTCAAACACATCCTTCCTTTTCACTTTCACGTTCTTCAGTCCTGCCCTTCTGATGTTCTCCTCAACAAGTTTCGCAAAATCATCCCTTCGTTCGTATGTAACAACGCTCTTTGCAATATTCCCAAGCGAAATCGCCAGCCACCCGCTTCCAGCACCAGCATCCACAACCCGGCTCGTCTTCCCTACTCCTGTGAATGCAATTATTGCCCCGATGTCCTTCGGAAGCACGACCTGCGGTCCCCGTTTCAGTTTTTTCAAGAGGGGATTCGTTCTCAATATAAACACCTCAAAGAAATTTCTCCATGATGATTGCGTCAATATGTTCTACTCTCGCAGGGCAAACGTTAAATTCCTTTTCAAATGATATGCATGCGGAGGTTGTTTTATGGCACGCACTATTCTCATTGGCGGGCAGTTCGGAGATGAGGGAAAAGGAAAGATAATATCCCACCTCGCACTCAGCGACAAGCCCGAAATCATCGCCCGCGGAGGGGTTGGCCCAAATGCAGGTCACACTATAATCTATAAGGGGACAACATACAAACTGCGCGAACTTCCGTCTGGCTTCGTTTATGACAAGGCCCGCGTGCTCATAGGTGCAGGGGTTCTCATAAGTCCAGAAGTGTTTCTGAAGGAGATAGGGGATACTGGCGTGAAGGACAGGGTCGGGATAGATAAGCGATGTACAGTAATAACCCAGGCGCACATTGATGAGGATGCCGCAACAGGCGGAAAGATAGGGACAACCAAGACTGGCTGCGGTCCAGCAAACGTAGATAGAGTGAGGAGGATAGCCAAACTTGTTTCAGAAGTCCCTGAGCTCAAGGAATACATGACTGATGTTCCAAAAGAGGTAAACTCATCGAAAAACGTGCTCGTTGAGGGATCGCAGGGCTTTATGCTCTCGCTTTTTTATGGCACATACCCCTTCGTCACCTCAAAGGATACGAGTGCGAGTACAATTGCAGCAGATGTCGGCCTAGGGCCAACCAGCATAGATGACGTTGTGCTTGTGTTGAAGTCGTATACTACGAGAGTGGGGAACGGCCCATTCAAGGACGAGGTTTCCCACGAGAGGGCCGTTGAGCTCGGATATGCAGAGTACGGAACAGTTACCGGGAGGCCCAGAAGGGTTTCAGAGAACCTGCACTGGGATGACTTGAAATATGCCTGCGAGATAAACTCCGCAACAATGCTCGCAGTTACCAAGTTGGATGTGAGGTTCAAATCATGCAAAGGGGTCAAGGAGTACTCCAAGCTCCCTAAAGAGGCGGTATCATTCATCGAGGACATAGAGAAGAGGTTGGGCGTTCCTGTCAAGCTCATAGGCACAGGGCCCGATGCCATGGAGATAATTGATAGGAGATAGGTCGATTCCCGTAGAAAAGAGAAATCTTTGAATACCGGAAACACCACTGGCAACAACGTAAAAATTGCTCTGGAGGAGTACATTAGCAGGGAATCAAAATGACCGAACACTATTTATATCTCAAAAACAAACCTTTTCTTGGGGAATATGAGGCTGCTTTTTGAAGAGATGGTCTGTACTGATTGTGGCGCTTGCATGTCCGCATGCCCAAAGGGCACTGATTCGAGGGAGATTCTCAAATGCAGGCATTGTGATCCTGATTCTGCACCATGCCGTTCAGCATGCACTTCGGGCGCAATAAAGGAATCGAACGGCATACTATTCATCGATGAGGATGAGTGTATCGGTTGCGGGGCATGCGCGGAGAAATGCCCAAACGATGCGATAGTGATTGAGGATGGAAAGGCAATAAAATGCGACCTGTGTTTCGGGTTGCCAAAGTGCATAAACTATTGTCCCGAGGAAGCATTGCGCTTTGTGAAGGAAGATGGGGCGGTTCTCGGCTGGAGGATTACTGGGGAAAACGTTGGCTACAACTTAGGCATCCCGGCGCTTGCGCCCGAAGAGCAGTCAATAATACTGGAGATAGTATCTCGTTTCAGGGAAATCTCAAAGAGAGGCGATTATCCAGACCCCCAGTCCGTTGCAACAGAGGTTGGCAATATACTGGCGCAACTTTGCAGTAATAGGTGCTTGTCTATGGAACCAGACCAGTCCGATTACCTTACAGATATCTCTGTGATGCAGATTTGGGGATATGGTCCACTCGACGAG
The DNA here is from genome assembly GCA_043814255.1 of Microcaldota archaeon. Classification (GTDB taxonomy): domain Archaea; phylum Micrarchaeota; class Micrarchaeia; order Burarchaeales; family JAKAKT01; genus CAZYPB01. Next base: position 2,697 of record JBDRKD010000074.1, on the reverse strand, counting down.
CTTCTCAAGGACAGGGATTTTGAGGAGATTGCAGTCATAGGCTTGAACAAGCCAATCTATGTTTACAAGCGAGGCGTTGGATGGCTCACAACAAACTGCCAGTTCACAGATCAAGAGATATTGCTCAATATAATAAACAAAATGGCTCGTCCTCTAGGCAGGAGAATCACATATCAAAACCCAAGACTGAGCGCAGTTCTCCCAGACGGATCCCGCATTCATGCATCAATGCCCCCGATATCGAGACTAGAACTCACGATACGAAAATTCAGGGAGAACCCAATCTCAATTCCTGACCTCATAAGATTCGGTACGTTCTCTCCGGAGTCATTGGCCTTCCTGTGGCTGGCTATCGGGTTAGACCTCTCTATACTCATAACAGGCAACACCGCCAGTGGGAAGACAAGCACCCTCAACGCACTATTCTCATTCGTTCCACTTGACGAGCGTGTTCTCATAACAGAAGAGACCCCTGAAATCAACGTGCCGCACAAGCATAAAGTTAACCTACTCGCAAACCCAGAGCTTGGGATAACCATGGGCGACCTCACTGCCGACAGCCTGCGGATGAGGCCGGATAGGGTTATTGTTGGGGAGGTGAGAACAGCCGGGGAGACAAAGGCCCTGCTCGAGGCTATAACGAGCGGCCAGGCAAGAGGGAGCTATGCGACATTCCACGCACATTCGGCTAAAGAGACAATTACGCGAATGTGCTCCCTCGGGATACCCGAAGCAGATATAACCTCGATAGACCTAATAGTTGTACAGAAGAGGATAATGGCTCTCGGAAAATCACGCGAAACAAGGAAAGTGGTTGAGATATCCGAGATAAGGTCAGATGATTCAAAGCCAACGATAGTCCCAATATTCCTCTATGATTATGGTTCTAAGCAGCTCAAGAGAACAGGCAATCGGTCCATAGTTGAAGATAATGTCAAGAAAGCGCTCGGGATCGATACGAAAAGCCTTAGTAAGGAGCTGTCATCAAGGGCGGTCTTCCTGGCAAGAATTGCGAAAAAGGAAAGGAGCTTTTTTGAGACAGTCACCACTATACAGAACTACGGGCGACAGGCGGAGGAGAGAATTGATAGATGACATAGTCGAAACATTCCCGAATTTCGGCATTTTCATTGAGAAAGACCTTAAGAAAACAGAGGAAGCGCTCACTCTCGCAGGAATGAAAACCAAGCCAGGAAACTATCTATCATTTATCCTCTTCCTCGCGACAGTAATCTCAGTTATCGTTCTTCTTCTATCACTGACAATGTTCTCTCCAGAGTCGTCAGTGGCCATCACCCTCTTTTCATTTGTGGCATCATATATCATACTCCTAAAACTCCCTTCATTCATCTCAAAGAGAAGGGCGAGGGCAATGGAGTCTGATCTCCCAGTGGCCCTCAGGTCCATTGCAACAGAGCTCAATATGGGCATCTCTTTTGACAGATGCATGCAACACGCAGCCAATTCACAATATATGATATCTTCTGAGTTCAGGATAGCTGTTGATGATGTGGAGAAAGGAGGGTCAAGCACCCCCCTATCATTGAGGGGAGTCTCAGCAAGAACAGATTCCATCATCGTGAAGAGAGCGATGCAGCAGCTCATAGAATCATATAAGCAGGGTTCTGGCGGCCAAGGCATCAAGCACTTAGCTGATGAATTGGTTGAAAGGCAGAAGGCGACATCAAGGGAATACAACGCAAGGATATCGTTCCTAGGTCTTCTTTTTGTCGTGTTATCATGCATCGTCCCAGCTCTTTTCCAAGCATACGCTATTGTTGGGTCAACGTTCCTTTACTCGTCGTTCTCAGCGGGTGATTTATGGTTCGTATACTTAGTTGTCTTCCCATTGGCGAACGCCACAATACTGCTCGCTATATACGAGCGTACCCCAAGATTGATGAAGAGACGACAGGAGGGGATAATCTCCCGCCGGCAGATTTTCCTTGCGAACAAGGCACTCAGTTCGATTGGAATAAACATTGAGTTCATGGATATTCTAAAATCATCGGTCCTATTCTCAATGATATTCTCAATCTTATTGTTGTTATTCTCGTATGACCCTTTATTCTCAACACTCCCATTTGCAATACCGGCACTCATCTATTTTTTTGTTATACGGGCAATAGAGAACAGGACATCAGAACTCGAATCGCACCTTCCTGACGCACTCCTTCAGGCATCTACATTCCCAAAAGGTACACCAACAGAACACATAATCCAGGCAATCTCTGAGGCGAACTACGGCCCGCTTTCAGAGGAATTCTCATTAGTATCAAAACAGGTCTCATCAGGAGCAGACGTCCCATCCTCACTGAAATCGATTTCCGAAGAGAATGACTCTATCCTGCTCTCTAGGGTCTGCGAACTGCTATCGCAGGCATACTCCTTCGGAGGCGATATGCACAAGGCAATGAAGGAGACAGCAGAGGATATGTTCTCCATATTCTCCATAGTCAGGGAGAGGGAATCGCTCCTTGCGCTCCAGAAGTACACCCTACTATTTGGCGGGGGATTGATAGTGCCAATGGTTCTCGGTTCGATTGCCAGTGCTGTGTCAGGCCTCAATATCTCAGGAATTGAGGTGCTCTCAACAACCACTCCGGAAGAGCGGGCAGCATTAATATCCGCATCGATTGGCGCGACCCAGGCATACCTGGTCATGTATTCCCTCCTTGCCAGTCTCTTCATAGCGCA